>NZ_AKJI01000063.1:0-57123 GCF_000282415.1 Pseudomonas sp. GM60 | reverse complement strand
GTAGGAGCGAGCCTGCTCGCGAAAAACGTCGGTTCAACGCGTTCATTCAGACAGCACGCGTTATCGTTGACGTCCATCGCGAGCAAGCTCGCGCCTACAGGGGGCGTCGTTTTTCTGTGAAGTTTCGATAGAACTTCTGACCTCGCCCAAACCTCATAGCTAACAAGTCCCTCCATTTTGGTAACAACATGGATCTTGTTATCGCGCGTCCCGAAGGTTTGTACTGCCCCGCCGGGGATTTCTATATCGACCCGTGGCGGCCAGTCGAACGTTCGGTCATCACTCACGCCCACGGCGATCATGCCCGAGGCGGCAACCAGCATTATCTGGCAGCCGCGCCCGGCGAAGGCATCCTGCGCGCGCGACTGGGCCAGGACATCAATCTGCAAACCCTGGCCTATGGCGAGCGGTTGCTGCATCACGGCGTCACCCTGAGTTTCCACCCCGCCGGCCATGTACTCGGTTCGGCGCAGGTGCGCCTGGAATATGGTGGCGAAGTCTGGGTCGCCTCCGGGGATTACAAAATCGAACCCGACGGCACCTGTGCGCCATTCGAGCCGGTGCGCTGCCACACCTTCATCACCGAATCGACCTTCGGCCTGCCAATCTATCGCTGGCCGCCTCAGGCGCAGGTGTTTGCCGAGATCAATCAGTGGTGGCAAGCCAATGCCGCCGAAGACAAGACCAGCGTGCTGTTCTGCTATTCCTTCGGCAAGGCGCAGCGGATTCTCCACGGTATCGACGCGCGCCTCGGCCCTATTCTGGTGCACGGCGCCGTCGAACCGCTCAACCGGGTGTATCGAGAAAGCGGCGTTTACCTGCCACCAACGATCCACGCTGGCGAGGTGAAAAAGAGCGACCCGATGATGCGCAAGGCGCTGGTCCTGGCCCCGCCCTCGGCGGGCGGCAGCACCTGGATGCGGCGCTTCGGCGATTACAGCGATGGCTTCGCCAGTGGCTGGATGCGCTTGCGTGGCACGCGTCGGCGACGGGGAGTGGACCGGGGTTTTGTGCTGTCGGACCACGCCGACTGGCCAGGCCTGCTCTGGGCAATCGAACAGACCGGTGCCGAGCGCGTGATGGTCACCCACGGTTCGGTCGCGGTCCTGGTGCGCCATTTGCGCGAGCAAGGTTTCGACGCCCAGGAATTCACCACCGAGTACGGCGACGACGAGGAAGACATCACCGACACCGAACCGCAAAGCGCCGAGGTGCTGCCGTGAAGGCCTTTGCCCGGTTGTACGCCGAGCTCGACGCGACAACGTCCAGCAACGCCAAACTGGCGGCGATGCAACATTACTTCGCTCAGGCCGCCCCGGAAGACGCCGCGTGGGCGGTGTACTTTTTGTCCGGCGGGCGACCTCGGCAACTGGTGCCGGTGCGCATCCTGCGTGAACTCGCCGAGGCGTATTCCGGCCTTTCGCCGTGGTTGTTCGAAGAGAGTTATCAGGCGGTGGGCGATCTGGCGGAAACCATCTCGCTGGTGCTGCCCGAAGCGTCCCACAGTTCCACCGACGGGCTGGCGGTGTGGATCGAAGACAAACTGCTGCCCTTGCGCGGCGAATCTCCCGACGTGCTCGCCCAGCGATTGCCCGAACTCTGGTCGCAACTGGACCGCCCCAGCCTGATGCTCTGCATCAAACTGATCACCGGCAGTTTTCGCGTCGGCGTCTCCAAGTTGCTGGTAACCCGCGCCTTGGCAGCGATGGCGCGGCTCGACAGCAAACGCGTGGCCCAGCGGCTGGTGGGTTACACCGACCTGTCCAGCCGTCCCAGCGCAGCCAGTTACCTGAAACTGATCGCCGCCGAGTCGGCCGATGAACATTCACAACGGGGCGGCCAGCCGTATCCGTTTTTTCTCGCCCACGCGTTGTCGCAACCGGTAGAGCAATTCGAAACCCTGCTCGGCCCCGCCAGCAACTGGCAAGTGGAATGGAAGTGGGACGGCATCCGCGCCCAAGTGGTCAAGCGCGATGGGCGACTGTGGATCTGGTCGCGCGGTGAAGAATTGGTCACCGAGCGTTTTCCCGAATTTGACAGCCTGGTTCACGGTTTGCCCGACGGCACGGTGATCGACGGCGAGATCGTTGCGTGGAAAACCGCACCACCGAGCACCGAAGATGCCTTCGATCCACTGGCGCCGAACCCACCGACGGTGCAACCGTTCGCCCTGCTGCAACAGCGGATCGGCCGCAAGACCCTGGGCAAGAAAATCCTCGATGAAGTGCCGGTGGTTGTACTGGCTTTCGACTTGCTGGAATGGCAAGGCGCTGACTGGCGCAACCAGCCTCAAGCCATGCGGCGCAACCAACTGGAACAGGTCATCACCCAGTGCAATAACCCGGTGTTACTGCCCTCCCCGGTGTTGACCGGCAAAGACTGGCTCGACCTCGCCCGCCAACGCGAAGCCTCGCGCCGCCTCGGCGTCGAAGGCATGATGCTCAAGGCCCGGGATGCGCTGTATGGCGTCGGCCGGACCAAGGACATGGGCGTCTGGTGGAAGTGGAAAGTCGACCCGTTCAGCATCGACGCCGTGTTGATTTACGCACAACGCGGCCATGGTCGCCGAGCCAGTCTGTACAGCGATTACACGTTCGCGGTGTGGGACAGTCCGCCCGGCGCCAACGAGCGCACGCTGGTGCCATTCGCCAAGGCGTATTCAGGGCTCACCGACGAGGAAATGCGCCAGGTCGACAGCATCGTACGCAAGACTACGGTGGAGACATTCGGCCCGGTGAGCAGTGTAAAACCGAGCCTGGTGTTTGAATTGGGGTTTGAGGGGATCGCCTTGTCCAAGCGCCACAAGAGCGGGATTGCGGTGCGGTTTCCGCGGATGTTGCGGTGGCGCAAAGACAAGAGCGTTGACGAGGCTGACAATCTCGCCACCCTGCAGAATTTACTCGGCTGAACGCAGCCCCTGTAGGAGCCAGCTTGCTGGCGATGGACGTTAACGATGACGCGTTCTCTCTGAAGAAACGCGGTGCTTTCAGATTCTTCGCTGGCAAGCCAGCTCCTACAAAAAGCAGGACCGTGCGCTCAATGACGGTGCAGCTATTTCCCGGCGCCCGTTTTCGTGCATAAATCCCGTCCAGCCATTTCTTGAATCACCTTTTAAAACGCTTGTTCGGGACTCTGGTTCGGAAATTGCTACTTTCAATAGGTCTTACGCTTTCCAGTAACAATAATTCTGCGCCACAAGCGCTCATATTGGTTCTTAGGGATTGAATAATGAAAAAAGCATTGCTGACCCTTTCTGCACTGGCGTTGTGCATGGCTGCCGGCTCCGCGCTGGCCAAGGAATACAAAGAACTGCGTTTTGGCGTTGACCCTTCCTATGCTCCGTTCGAGTCGAAAGCGGCCGACGGTAGCCTGGTGGGCTTTGATATCGATCTGGGCAATGCCATCTGTGCCGAGCTGAAGGTCAAGTGCAAATGGGTCGAAAGCGATTTCGACGGCATGATTCCGGGCCTGAAGGCCAACAAATTCGACGGTGTGATCTCTTCGATGACCGTCACCCCGGCCCGCGAAAAAGTCATCGACTTCTCCAGCGAGCTATTCTCCGGCCCAACCGCTTATGTGTTCAAGAAAGGTTCCGGCCTGACCGAAGACGTCGCGTCCCTGAAAGGCAAGACCGTAGGCTACGAGCAAGGCACCATCCAGGAAGCCTATGCCAAGGCCGTGCTGGACAAGGCTGGCGTGAAAACCCAGGCCTATCAGAACCAGGATCAGGTGTATTCGGACCTGATGTCCGGTCGCCTCGATGCCGCGATCCAGGACATGTTGCAAGCCGAACTGGGCTTTTTGAAGTCGCCAAAGGGCGAAGGCTACGAAGTCAGCAAGCCGGTTGACAGCGAATTGCTGCCAGCCAAAACAGCTATCGGTATCTCTAAAGGTAACAAAGACCTCAAGGCACTTTTGGATAAAGGTATCAAAGCGTTACACGATGATGGCACCTACGCCACCATTCAGAAGAAACACTTTGGCGATCTGAATCTGTACAGCGGCAAATAATGCCCGGCGCCCATCTCGCGATGGGCGCTTTTTTCATCCGATCAGGTTGCTGATTTATGTTCGAAAACCTATTACAAAATCTGGGGCTCTCAGCCTTCAGCCTCAAGGGCTTCGGTCCGTTGCTGATGGAAGGCACCTGGATGACCATCAAATTATCGGCGTTGTCGCTGCTGGTGGCCGTGTTGCTCGGCCTGCTCGGCGCCAGTGCCAAACTGTCAAAAGTCAAACTCGTGCGCGTCCCGGCGCAGGTCTACACCACGCTGATTCGCGGCGTGCCGGACCTTGTGCTGATGCTGCTGATTTTCTACAGCCTGCAAACCTGGTTGACGTCGTTCACCGATTTCATGGAATGGGAATACATCGAGATCAACCCGTTCAGCGCCGGGGTCATTACCCTGGGCTTCATTTATGGCGCGTACTTCACCGAAACCTTTCGTGGCGCGATTCTCGCGGTGCCACGGGGCCAGGTCGAAGCGGCCACCGCCTATGGCCTCAAACGTGGCCAGCGGTTCTGGATCGTGGTGTTCCCGCAGATGATGCGTTTCGCCCTGCCGGGTATCGGTAACAACTGGATGGTGATGCTCAAGGCCACTGCGCTGGTGTCGATCATCGGCCTCGCCGACCTGGTCAAGGCTGCCCAGGACGCCGGCAAAAGCAGCTATCAACTGTTCTATTTCCTGGTGCTGGCTGCGCTGATTTACCTGCTGATCACCAGCGCCTCCAACGTCATCCTGCGCTGGCTTGAACGCCGCTACGCCGCTGGCTCCCGGGAGGCCGTACGATGATCGAACTCCTGCAGGAATACTGGAAACCCTTCCTTTACACCGACGGCTACAACATCACCGGCCTGGCCATGACCCTGTGGCTGCTCAGTGCGTCGATCTTCATCGGTTTCCTCGTGTCGATCCCGCTGTCCATCGCCCGGGTGTCGCCGCACTTCTACATTCGCTGGCCGGTGCAGTTCTACACCTACCTGTTTCGCGGGACGCCGCTGTATATCCAGCTGCTGATTTGCTACACCGGCATCTACAGCCTGGCCGCCGTGCGAGAGCAGCCGATACTCGATGCGTTCTTTCGCGACGCGATGAACTGCACCATCCTCGCCTTCGCCCTGAACACCTGCGCCTACACCACGGAGATTTTCGCCGGGGCGATTCGCAGCATGGCCCACGGTGAAGTCGAAGCGGCCAAAGCCTACGGCCTGACCGGCTGGAAGCTGTATGCCTACGTGATCATGCCGTCAGCCCTGCGTCGCTCGCTGCCTTATTACAGCAACGAAGTGATCCTGATGCTGCACTCGACCACCGTGGCGTTCACCGCGACCATCCCGGACATCCTGAAAGTCGCGCGGGACGCCAACTCGGCGACCTTCCTGACCTTCCAGTCGTTCGGCATCGCCGCGCTGATCTACCTGACCGTCACCTTTGCGCTGGTCGGCCTGTTCCGCCTCGCCGAACGCCGATGGCTGGCCTTCCTCGGGCCGACCCACTAGGACTTTTCGCACATGCGCCACCAGATACATGACTTGCTGGCCCCCCTGCCGGGGACCGCACGACAGATTCACAGCTTCCACTTCGGCCCGACGTCGGCCCAGGGCAAGATCTACATCCAGGCGTCCCTGCACGCCGATGAAATGCCCGGCATGTTGGTCGCCTGGCACCTCAAACAACGCCTGGCCGAGCTGGAAGCCGCCGGCCACCTGCGCAGCGAAATCGTGCTGGTGCCGATTGCCAACCCGGTCGGTCTCGAACAAGTGCTGATGGATGTACCGCTGGGCCGCTACGAGCTCGAAAGCGGGCAGAACTTCAACCGCTGGTTCGTCGATTTGAGCGAGGAAGTCGGCAATGAGATCGAAGGCCAGCTCGGCGACGATCCGCAGCGCAACCTCGAACTGATCCGCAACAGCCTGCGCCAGGCTCTGGCGCGACAGACTGCCAGCACTCAACTGCAATCCCAGCGCCTGATCCTGCAACGACTGGCCTGTGACGCGGACATGGTGCTGGACCTGCATTGCGACTTCGAAGCGGTCGCGCACCTCTACACCACGCCCGAGGCCTGGCCACAGGTCGAGCCGCTGGCCCGCTACATCGGTGCCGAAGCGAGTCTGCTGGCCACCGATTCCGGCGGTCAGTCGTTCGACGAATGTTTCACCCTGCTCTGGTGGCAGTTGAAAGAGCGCTTCGGCGAACACTTCGACATTCCGCTCGGCAGCTTCTCGGTCACCGTCGAATTGCGTGGCCAGGGCGACGTCAATCACCCGTTGGCCAGCCTCGACTGCCAGGCGTTGATCGATTACCTGATTCACTTCGGCGCGATTGCCGGCGAACCGGCGCCACTGCCGGAACTGCCGTATCCCGCCACGCCGCTGGCGGCCGTCGAACCGGTGGCCACGCCCGTGGGCGGTTTGCTGGTGTTCACCGCGCTGCCGGGGGAATACCTGGAGGCCGGGCAACTGATCGCCGAAATCGTCGACCCGATCAACGATCTCGTCACCCCCGTTCACTGCACCGTCGCCGGGCTGATGTACGCCCGCTCGCTACGGCGCATGGCCACTGCCGGCATGGTGATCGCCCACGTCGCGGGCACCGAAGCCTATCGCAGCGGCTACCTACTTTCGCCTTGAGGATGCATGCCCCATGTACAAACTGACCATCGAAGGCCTGCATAAAAGCTATGGCGATCATCATGTGCTCAAAGGCGTTTCACTCAAGGCCAACACCGGCGACGTCATCAGCCTGATCGGCGCCAGCGGCTCGGGCAAAAGTACCTTTCTGCGCTGCATCAACTTTCTCGAACAGCCCAACGACGGCGCCATGAGCCTGGACGGCCAGAACATCCGCATGATCAAGGATCGCCACGGCATGCACGTGGCCGACGCCGATGAACTGCAACGGATCCGCACCCGCCTGGCCATGGTGTTCCAGCACTTCAACCTGTGGAGCCACATGACCGTGCTGGAAAACATCACCATGGCTCCGCGCCGGGTGCTGGGTTGCAGCAAGCAGGAAGCCGAGGACCGCGCACGTCGTTACCTCGACAAGGTTGGCCTGGCCGCACGCGTGGCCGACCAGTACCCGGCGTTTCTTTCCGGGGGCCAGCAACAACGGGTGGCCATTGCCCGTGCGTTGGCCATGGAGCCGGAAGTCATGCTGTTCGACGAACCGACCTCGGCGCTCGACCCGGAGCTGGTGGGTGAAGTGCTCCGAGTGATCCAGGGCCTCGCCGAAGAAGGCCGGACCATGATCATGGTGACCCACGAAATGAGCTTCGCCCGCAAAGTGTCGAGTCAGGTGCTGTTTCTGCACCAGGGCCTGGTCGAGGAAGAAGGCGCGCCGGAAGACGTGCTGGGCAATCCGAAGAGTGAACGGCTGAAGCAGTTCCTCAGCGGCAACCTGAAGTAAACATCAATCACTGTGGGAGCGGGCTTGCTCGCGAATGGGGCGTGTCAGTCAAATCATCGGTGACTGACACGCCCCATTCGCGAGCAAGCCCGCTCCCACATGATCACACAACCGGCGCGGGAGGCGGCTCATCCGGCAGGGTCGGCTCACCAGGTTCGGAGGGTTGTTCGTTGGGGGTATCGGGATCAGGCTGGCCGGGGATGCCACCCGCCATGCTGATAGGCGGATGTGCCAGCAACGACCAGGCCAAAACGCCAACCTGATTGGGCTCAAGCCTTGCCAGTTCGGCACTTATACGCGGGTCGATCTTCATATAGCACTCCTGAGCGATGGCCCGATCCGCCTTGCGCGGATCGGAACAGTACACCCCATAGAGTGTACGCTCGCCCAGGAATTCCCACGGTTTGTCAGACGGTTGACTCAGGTGCGTGGCAGCGTCACGCCGCGTTGGCCCTGATACTTGCCGCCACGGTCCTTGTAGGACACTTCGCACTCTTCGTCGGACTCAAGGAACAGCATCTGCGCCACGCCTTCGTTGGCGTAGATCTTCGCCGGTAGGTTGGTGGTGTTCGAGAATTCCAGGGTCACGTGGCCCTCCCACTCAGGCTCAAGCGGGGTGACGTTGACGATGATGCCGCAGCGGGCATAGGTGCTTTTGCCCAGGCAAATGGTCAATACGTTGCGCGGAATACGGAAGTATTCGACGGTGCTGGCCAGGGCGAAGGAGTTCGGCGGGATGATGCAGACGTCGCTGTGGATATCGACGAAGCTGCCGGCATCGAAGTTTTTCGGGTCGACGATGGCCGAATTGATGTTGGTGAACACTTTGAAGTGATTGGTGCAGCGAACGTCGTAGCCGTAACTCGACACGCCGTAGGAGATCACTCGGCTGTCGTCGCTGCCGCGCACCTGGCGCTCGACGAATGGTTCGATCATGCCCTGCTCTTGCGCCATGCGGCGAATCCACTTGTCCGATTTGATGCTCATGGCGGGTGTCCTGAATAGCGAGGTGGAAAAAATCTGTCCGGCATCTTACCGGGGCGCGCCGCCGGTTCAAAGTCCGGGGCACAATTCTTGGCGATCCCCCTTAAATTCCGGACCTCGACGGCAATACAATGCACCGTCAGTCACGAAAACAGAGAAACCTTCGCAGGAAGCATTGGCACGTTCCGGAAAAAGGGTTAAGGTGGCGCCACTGTGCTGCTTGTGTCACTGAGAATCTCTACACGATATGTTGAATTTCGATCCAACCATCTACAAGAATTTTTCCTGCTCTTTGCACTCAGTCTCGGCCAGGGTTCTTCCTGAGTCGCAGTTATCTTTGTTCAAGGAGTTACACCATGTCTAATCGCCAAACTGGTACCGTTAAGTGGTTCAACGATGAAAAAGGCTTCGGCTTCATCACTCCACAATCCGGTGACGACCTGTTCGTTCACTTCAAAGCTATCCAATCCGACGGCTTCAAAAGCCTGAAAGAAGGCCAACAGGTTTCTTTCATCGCTACCCGCGGTCAGAAAGGCATGCAAGCTGAAGAAGTTCAAGTTATCTAACTTGTACTTGCTTTAGTAAAAAGCCCCGCCTTTAAAAGCGGGGCTTTTTTGTGCCTGTGTGTTTTGCAGGCACAAAAAAATCGCAGCCCATGGCTGCGATTTTTTGCGTCTTACCAGGCCACACCAAACCCAGCGGTGTAGCGGGTCTTGTCCAGATCGGCATCGTCTGTACCGCTGATGATGTCTCGCTCGGCCTTCAGGTTAAGCGACGCCCACTCGGTCACTTTGTAGCGCAAGCCCATTTCGGCGTCGAGCGCATAATCCGCCACACCTGACAACGGCTTGCCCACTTCGCCATTGGTGAAGAATTCCACCTTCTTGCCGATCAGGTAGCGGTTGTAATCCCACTTCATCGCCAGGGAATAGAAGTTGTCCTTGCTGCCGTCGGAGAACTGGTAGTCCGTATGGTTGACCAGCGAACCCAGCGAGAATGCGCCTAGCTCGTCATCCCAAAATTGGTAACCCGGACCGGTACCGACGGTGCGCTGACGGGAGAGCTCTTCAACCTTGTCGCGTTTATAAACCGCACGGCCCTGCCAGAACCACTTCTCGGTCAGGAAGCGGTCGAGCGAGTACTCGCCCCGCCAGTTGTCGGTGGTGACCACGTCATCCTGGAATTCACGGTTGTACTCGCCTTCGGCGATATGCCGCCATCTGCCATGGCGCGCAGTGGTCTTGAAGTCGATGTCGTAGTCGTCGGTGTCCTTTTCCGCCCGCTGGTAATCCAGCGCCGCATCGATATTGCCTTTCCAGACCAGATCTTCGACCACCGGCTTGGGCTTGAGAATCTGCTGGATACTCGCCAGCTCGACGGTCTTCGGTGCTTCGCCGTTTTCCAGCGTCACCTTGCCATCGTCCGCCGCGCGCAGCGACTTGGCCTTCTCGCCGCTGTAGGCATCCTGCTTGACCAGCAACTCCTGATCGCTCTCCAGGGTTTTGACCTGCTTCCAGTCGATCGGAACCGAACCGGCGTATTCGGTCTGGATCACCAGCTTGCCGCCGTCGAACAGAGTGATCTTGCCACTCAGCTTGTCACCGTTCTTCAACCACACGGTGTCGGCGAGCAAGGGCGTGGAAGCACTCAGGACAGCGAGGCACAACAGGGTTCTGGACACCATAAGCAAAGACAGGCTCAAGTTTGCGAAAAAAGTCGGCATTATCCATAGGAATAAGGCCCTAACAAGGACTGACCCGCCCATCTCTATTGAGTTCATTTCTCAATTACTGATCGAGGATTTACCCTACAGACGGTCGGCCACTGTAGGAGCGAGCCTGCTCGCGATAAACTCAGGATCGACGCGTTTTCCCAGACAGCTCGCGTTATCGTTAACGACCATCGCGAGCTCGCTGGCACCTAAAGGGATCCCGGATGTGACCGACGCCGATGCAGAAACCGAAAGCCCTGCGCAAATCCGACGCACGGCGCTGTACCTCACTCTGGCGCAGGTGCCCGAGGGCAAAGTCGTGAGTTATGGTCAACTTGCCGAACTCGCAGGACTGGGTCGCGCCGCGCGCTGGGTCGGTCGTACGCTCAGCCAGTTGCCCGGCGACACCAAACTGCCCTGGCACCGGGTGCTCGGTGCCGGCGGTCGGATCAGCCTACCCGTGGGCAGTCCTTCCGGGGACGAGCAACGCGCACGATTGCGCTCCGAAGGCGTCAGTGTCCTGAACAATCGTGTTGATATTCAGCGCCATGGCTGGCGCCCGGTAGAGCACAGCGGTTAGAGTGCGCGCTTTGTTTCCGTAATCTTGAGGCAGACTTCAGCCCATGCCCCGTAAAACCTGGCGCGCCGCGCTCGCCGCCTATGCCAGCCCATCGACACTTGTGCTGTTGTTGCTTGGTTTCGCCGCCGGCCTGCCCTACATGCTGGTGTTTTCGACACTGTCAGTCTGGTTGCGTGAAGCCGGTGTGGCTCGCGAAACCATTGGCTATGCAAGCCTGATCGGTCTGGCCTACGCCTTTAAATGGGTCTGGTCACCGTTGCTGGACCAATGGCGCCTGCCATTTCTCGGCAAGCTCGGTCGCCGTCGCTCGTGGTTGGTACTTTCCCAGGCACTGGTAATCCTCGGCTTGATCGGGATGGGTTTCTGCGACCCGCAAAAACACTTGTCCTGGCTGATCGCCATTGCCGTAGTCGTGGCCTTCGCCTCGGCGACGCAAGACATCGCGGTCGATGCCTATCGACTGGAAATCGCCGAAGACAGCCGACAGGCTGCCCTGGCCGCCAGCTACATGTCCGGCTATCGGATCGCGGCACTGCTGGCCACCGCCGGCGCCCTGTTCTTCGCCGAAGGCTTTGGCTCCACCGGTTTCAACTACAAGCATTCGGCATGGGCCGGCACTTACCTGCTGTTCGGCGCCCTGATGGTTCCGGCGTTGCTGACCTCTTTCTTCATGCGCGAACCGCCGGTGCCGTTGCGCACGCAATTGCAGGCCGGGCGCTACAGCTTCGTGCATCAACTGGCCTCGGTGTTCGTACTGATCGTGCTGCTGGTTTCCGTGCCGGCCATGTTCACCCAGCTCTACAACACCGACTTCGCCAGCGTGCTGTTTGACGGCGTCAGCCTGCTCGACCTGCTGCTCCAGGACCGCGCATTCCTGCGGGCGATCCTCTACACCTCGCTGACTGCGATGTGCCTGTCGGCCATGGGCCGTCGTGGCCTGGCGCCGGTGCTGACACCGGTCAACGACTTCATTCTGCGTTACCGCTGGCAAGCGCTGCTGCTGCTCGGGCTGATCGCCACGTATCGGATGTCGGATACGGTGATGGGCGTGATGGCCAACGTGTTCTATATCGACCAGGGCTTCACCAAGGATCAGATTGCCAGCGTCAGCAAAATCTTCGGCCTGATCATGACGCTGGTCGGCGCCGGCATGGGCGGCCTGCTGATCGTGCGTTTCGGCATCCTGCCGATCCTGTTCATCGGCGGCGTGGCGTCAGCGGGCACCAATTTGCTGTTCCTGATGCTCGCCGACATGGGCGCCAACCTGAACATGCTGATCCTGACCATTTCCCTGGACAACTTCAGCTCGGGACTGGCGACCTCCGCGTTCGTCGCCTACCTGTCGAGCCTGACCAACCTCAAGTTCTCCGCCACCCAATACGCCCTGCTCAGCTCGATCATGCTCCTGCTGCCGCGCCTGATCGGTGGCTATTCCGGGGTCATGGTGGAAAAGTTCGGTTACCATGATTTCTTCCTGATCACCGCGTTGCTGGGCGTTCCGACGCTGGTGTTGATCGCCTTGCACTGGTTCCAGGAGAGCCGCCGCGAAGGCCCGACCCCAAAGCCTGAACCGGTTCCAGCCCAGGTCGCAGAAGAATCGTAGGAAGCATCGCAAAGGGCGTGGAGATTCCCGCCCTCCTGCCACACCACCGACCGCGCGCCTGTACGCCAGCAGATCTCGCCCGTACAATGCTCCGTCATTTCTCGTCATCAGCAACCGACAACGGCCAACCATGCGCACCAGTCAATTTTTGCTCGCCACACAGAAAGAAACGCCTTCCGACGCGGTCGTCATCAGCCATCAGCTGATGCTGCGCGCCGGCATGATCCGCAAACTCGCCTCGGGCCTGTACACCTGGCTGCCGATGGGCTTGCGAGTGATGCGCAAGGTCGAAGCCATCGTTCGTGAAGAAATGAACGCCGCAGGCTCTCTTGAAGTGTTGATGCCGAGTACACAACCGGCTGAACTGTGGCAGGAATCCGGTCGCTGGGAAGAATACGGCCCTGAATTGCTGCGCTTCAAGGATCGCCACGGTCGCGACTTCTGCGCCGGCCCGACCCACGAAGAAGTGATCACCGACCTGATGCGCAACGAGTTGAGCAGCTACAAGCAGCTGCCGATCAACCTGTATCAGATCCAGACCAAATTCCGTGACGAAATCCGCCCACGCTTCGGTTTGATGCGCGGCCGCGAATTCATCATGAAGGACGCCTATTCGTTCCACGCTGACCAGGCTTCGCTGCAGGTCACCTACGACCGCATGCACCAGGCGTACTGCAACGTATTCACCCGCCTGGGCCTGAAGTTCCGCCCGGTTGAAGCCGATAACGGCTCCATCGGCGGCGCTGGCTCCCACGAATTCCACGTGCTGGCCGAATCCGGCGAAGACGATATCGTCTTCAGCAACGGTTCCGACTACGCCGCGAACATCGAGAAAGCCGAAGCGGTACCGCGCGAAACCTCCCGCGCCGCGCCGGCTGAAGAGATGCGCCTGGTCGACACGCCGGATACCAAGACCATCGCCGCGCTGGTGGAAAAATTCAATCTGCCGATTGAAAAGACCATCAAGACCCTCGTGGTTCACGCTGAAGAGAAAGGCAAGCTGATTGCCCTGATCATCCGTGGCGACCACGAGCTGAACGAAATCAAGGCCGCCAACCAGCCTGGCGTTGCCAGCCCGCTGGTCATGGCGTCCGAAAGCGAACTGCGCGACGCCATTGGCGCCGGTGCCGGCTCCCTGGGCCCGTTGAACCTGCCGCTGCCGATCATCATCGACCGTTCCGTCGAGCTGATGAGCGACTTCGGTATCGGTGCGAACATCGACGACAAACACTACTTCGGCGTGAACTGGGAGCGTGACCTGCCGGTTCCTACCGTTGCCGACCTGCGTAACGTCGTGGCCGGTGATCCGAGCCCGGACGGCAAAGGCACCCTGGAAATCAAGCGCGGCATCGAAGTCGGGCACATCTTCCAGCTGGGCAACAAGTACAGCAAAGCGATGAAGTGCGAAGTGCTGGGCGAGAACGGCAAGCCGGTCACCCTGGAAATGGGTTGCTACGGCATCGGCGTTTCCCGCGTGGTGGCTGCGGCCATCGAGCAGAACAACGACGCCAACGGGATCATCTGGAGCGACACACTGGCTCCATTCCAGATCGCGCTGGTGCCGCTGCGCTACGAAACCGAACAGGTTCGCGAAGCGACCGACAAGCTGTACGCCGAGTTGACTGCGGCCGGCTTCGAAGTGCTGCTGGACGATCGCGACAAGAAAACCAGCCCGGGCATCAAGTTCGCGGACATGGAGCTGATCGGCATTCCTCACCGGATCGTGGTCAGTGACCGCGGCCTCGCCGAAGGCAATCTGGAATACAAGAGCCGCACCGAGCCCGAGGCGCAAGCGCTGCCGGTCGCTGACGTGCTGTCCTTCCTCCAGGCCCGTATCCGCCGCTGACACCAGATAGAGAAGTCATGTTCAAGCGAAACACCTTAGGCCTCGGTGGTGCCGCCCTGTGCGGCACCCTGCTGGTCAGCGGCTGCGCCAATCACATGTCGCAACGCAGCGAGCACGAGGCTCGTGTCGAGCGCAAATTGCTCGATCACAGCCTGCAGATCGATGTCGGTGAGCCCAAGGTGCTTGAGCTGCCGCAACGTCGGGTGAAGATCCACGAGCAGAAGACCTTCGAAGTCACCGAGTTCGAAGTCACCCGTCATTACGATCGCTACACGCCTTACCAACCCTGGCGGGAGGTCTACGAGATCCCGCTGGGCGCGGTGGCCGTGGTGGCCGGTGTCGGCGCGAACGTGGTCAACGTGTTCGCCCTCGGCAACCTGCCGGACAGCGTGACCAAGGACTGGTTCAGCTACGGTTTCGCCGGGCTCAACCCGTTCATGAACGCGCCGTCCCACGGTCGTGCGCAGCAGAACCTCGCCGGTATCGACGAAGTCCAGCTCGACAAGCGCACCGAATACTCGAGCCTGCCCTGGAGCGAGCGCCCGGTGGAGGTCAAGGCCGGCAAGGAAACGTTCGAGCTGAGCACCGACAAAAACGGTGTGTTGCGCCTGAACCTGTTGGACAGCCCGTTCGCTGAACATGACATCAATCACCTGAGTCGACTGCTGATCAAGGTCGAAGATAGTCAGGACGATGTACACACGGATTCGACCCTGGCGGTCAGCAGCTCGTTGCGCGGCAAATTGCTCGAAGCCCACGGGCTGATTTACGACGATCTTGAAGACGACGAAGTGAGCCAGTGGGTACACCGGGTCAAGCGTCTGTCGGAGCTGGGTCTGGAAGAAGAAGCCAGTGAGCTTGAACAGAGTTTGATTGAGCTGACGCGTAACGATCCTGAGTTGCAGACCGAATTCCTCAAGTCGCTGACCAAGGATGCCGGGCGACTCGTCGCGGATCCGGGACCGAACTAAAAGCTTCGCGGGCAAGCCTCGCTCCTACAGGTCTCGCATAGTCCCTGTAGGAGCGAGGCTTGCCCGCGAAGAGGCCATCACATTCACCGCTAAACTACCGCTCAAACAACTCCATCTGCTCAAACCCTCCGCGCAAATCCTCCAGCCTCACCCCGATCCCCAACAACCGCACCGGTTTCCCGCCGCGATTGAACGCCTGGGTCAGCAGCAACTGATAACTCCCCAGATCCCGCCCTGCCCCGGCCTGCTCCAGCGTGGTCTGGGTAAAGTCATGGAATTTCACTTTGACGAACGGTTTGCCCGGCCGATAGCTGTTGTCGATTCGCGCCATGCGGCCCGCCAGGGTTTCCAGCAACTCGGGTAATTTATCCAGACAGCTCACCAGATCCGGCAGATCCACGTCATAGGTGTTTTCGACACTGATCGATTGCCGCCGACTGTCGTTGTGCACCAACCGATCATCGATCCCACGGGCCAGACTCCAAAGCCGCTCGCCAAAACTGCCGAATTCACGCACCAACGCCAACTTGTCCCATTCGCGCAAATGCGAACAATCGACAATGCCGAGCCTGCCCAGTTTGTCGGCAGTTACTTTGCCAACGCCATGGAGCTTGCTGACGGGCAAACCGCTGACGAAATCCTCGACCTGATCCGGCGTAATGACAAACAAGCCATTGGGCTTCTTCCAGTCGCTGGCAATCTTGGCCAGGAACTTGTTCGGCGCCACGCCGGCTGAAACCGTGATGTGCAGCTGATTGGACACCCGACGACGGATGTCCTGGGCAATTCGCGTGGCGCTGCCGCCGAAGTGCGCACTGTCCGACACGTCGAGGTAAGCCTCATCGAGGGAAAGCGGCTCAATCAGGTCGGTGTAATCGCGAAAGATCGTGTGAATTTCCTTCGAGGCTTCCCGGTAGGCGTCCATGCGCGGCTTGACGATGGTCAGGTCAGGGCACAACTTCAAGGCGTGCCCCGACGACATCGCGGAACGCACGCCATACGCCCGCGCTTCATAGTTACAAGTGGCGATCACCCCGCGCCGATCCGCCGAACCACCCACCGCCAGAGGTTTTCCGGCGAGGCGCGGGTCGTCGCGCATCTCGATGGCAGCGTAGAAGCAGTCACAATCGACGTGGATGATTTTTCGCTGGCTCATATAAAAGCGGTGTTCATGGCGTAGAATTGGAGTCAAGGCGTGCCGGATCTGCAGTATCTCACCGACACCTGTATATAGCACCAGTAGTCTGAATGTTCTTACCCAATGGTAGGAAAAGTTACAGATGAATTTATTTTCTCAATCGAAAGCGCCCCTGCGATAGAGCTGCAAGCCTTGCCAGGCCTGACTCACAGCCGATCACACCGCCCTCTTTCAGAGCTAAGCGATTGAACCAGAACAGGTTTTATCTGGATTGAAGGTTGACAGCCCGGCGTTCCTCTGTAGAATGCCGACACACAGACGCGGGATGGAGCAGTCTGGTAGCTCGTCGGGCTCATAACCCGAAGGTCGTCGGTTCAAATCCGGCTCCCGCAACCAAACATCAAAAAAGGCTACTCGAAAGAGTGGCCTTTTTTGTGCGCGCGTGTTTTGCCATGCGATTCGATTTCAATTCATGCACGCTTTCCTGTAGGAGCCGGCTTGTCTGCGGGCGGCGCTCCGACGATGGTCGTTAACGATAACGCGTGCTGCCTGAATCAACGCGGCGCACTCGAGTCCATCGCCAGCAAGCCGGCTCCTACAGGTAATGCGCATCGGTGCGTCCCCCAACATTCCGTGAGAAATTTGTTTTTTGACAGCACGGAGAAATCGTTCTGATTCCGAAACTTAACGCTCCCCTGCGACCGTTCGCCGCTTATTTACGCTTATTTGACCCAGCGCCGGATTAACGGTTGACACACCAGCGTATCTCTATAGAATGCCGCCACACAGACGCGGGATGGAGCAGTCTGGTAGCTCGTCGGGCTCATAACCCGAAGGTCGTCGGTTCAAATCCGGCTCCCGCAACCAAACATCAAAAAAGGCTACTCGAAAGAGTGGCCTTTTTTGTATCTGTTGAAAAAGTCCTTTCGCAACAATGACCTGTCACTGTGTAGGGAAGCGTTCGGGATCACCTGAGTTCTGAGTTCAGACTATGCTGAATCGCAGACCGAACCCCCTACGACGGATACCATGCCATCGCCGCTGATCGGCGAGAGGCGTTAATATTTGTGATTATTTTTTTCTACAGGGATTGGTAACTTGGCTGGATACCCCCATCCTGTCGCGCACAATCCAAGAGGTGATTGATGCGCGCCAACTCGTCTGATTCACAAGACACCGTCACAGCGACACAACCGATCAAGGCCGAGCGTCTGCGCTTGCTTGATCTGGTCAGCAAGTACCGTCAGCCCATTGGCCTGGCGGTCACCCTGCTGTTGTTCGCTATCGCGCTGATTGCCTGTCGCCACCTGTTGAGCGAACTCGATCTTTACGCTCTGCACGACTCCATTCTCGACGTACCGAAACCGGCACTGCTCGGCGCATTGGCCGCAACTGTGGTCGGCTTCATCATCTTGCTTGGCTACGAGTGGTCGGCCAGCCGCTATGCCGGCGTGACCCTGGCGCCGCGGCTTCTTGCCCTGGGCGGGTTCACGGCATTTGCCATCGGTAATGCCATTGGCCTGTCGATGCTCTCGGGAGGCTCGGTTCGCTACCGTTTATATGCGCGTCATGGCCTGGGGGCTTCCGATGTCGCGCACATGACGCTGTTCGCCAGCCTCTCGCTCGGCTGCGCCCTGCCCCCGCTGGCCGCCCTCGCCACGCTCAGCAACCTGCCTGCCGCCTCTGCCGCCCTGGGTCTCTCTCAGATGCTGCTGGGTGCGATTGCCGCCGCTGTATTGCTGTTGTTTACCGTATTGGCCGTCGGCATCTATCGCCGGCGCCTGCCAGAGCAGCCTTATGCAGACAACCTGCTGGTCAAGGTCGGTCGTCGCACCTTGCGCCTTCCTGGCCGTCGCCTGACGTTCCTGCAACTGGTCATTACCGCCCTCGACGTAGCTGCCGCCGCGACCGTGCTGTATCTGTTGCTGCCGGAAGCTCCGCCCTTCGGTGCATTCCTGCTGGTGTACCTGCTGGCGTTGGCCGCTGGCGTGCTCAGCCATGTTCCCGGTGGAGTCGGCGTGTTCGAGGCGATTCTGCTGGCCGCCTTCGCCGACAAACTTGGCGCCGCGCCGCTGGCCGCCGCGTTGCTGCTCTATCGCCTGATCTACGTGGTGCTGCCGCTGCTGGTCGCGTGCTTGCTGCTGTTGGTCAATGAAGGCCAGCGTTTGTTTCAGACGCGCCAGTCTTTGCGTGCAGCCTCCGGCCTGGCCGCGCCGATTCTGGCGGTGCTGGTGTTTCTGTCCGGCGTGGTGCTGCTGTTCTCCGGCGTGACCCCGGAAATCGATACGCGCCTGGAACACATCGGTTTCCTGATTCCTCATCGACTGGTCGACGCTTCGCACTTCGGCGCCAGCCTGGTCGGCGTGCTTTGCCTGCTGCTGGCCCAAGGCCTGCGTCGACGCCTGTCGGCCGCGTGGATGCTGACCACCATTCTGTTGCTGGTCGGCGCCGTGCTCTCGCTGCTCAAGGGTTTCGACTGGGAAGAAGCCTGCCTGATGACCTTGACCGCGAGCCTGCTGGGGGTTTTCCGGCGCTCGTTCTATCGCCCGAGCCGCCTGACCGAACTGCCGTTTTCGCCGCTGTATCTGGTGTCGAGCCTTTGTGTACTCGGTGCGTCGATCTGGCTGCTGCTGTTCGCTTATCAGGACGTTCCCTACAGCCATCAACTCTGGTGGCAGTTCACCCTCGATGCCGACGCCCCGCGTGGCTTGCGCTCGCTGCTCGGCGCCGCCGTGCTGTTGGTGGTGGTGTCCCTGACCTGGCTGCTGCGCACCGCACGCCCGGTGATCCACCTGCCCACGCCGGACGAACTGGACCGCGCGGTAAAAATCCTGATGGCTTCCGCACAACCGGACGGTGGCCTCGCCCTGACCGGTGACAAGGCGCTGCTGTTTCACCCTAACGACGAAGCGTTCCTGATGTACGCCCGCCGTGGACGCAGCCTGGTGGCCTTGTATGACCCGATCGGCCCGACCCAGCAACGGGCGGAAATGATCTGGCAGTTCCGCGACCTCTGTGACATCCACCACGCCCGCCCCGTGTTCTACCAAGTACGCGCCGAAAACCTGCCGTACTACATGGACATCGGCCTGACTGCGATCAAGCTCGGCGAAGAAGCCCGGGTCGATCTGCAGCGCTTTGATCTCGAAGCCAAGGGCAAAGAGATGAAAGACCTGCGCTACACCTGGAACCGTGGCACCCGTGATGGCCTGTCGCTGGAGATCCATGAGCCAGGGCATGCGCCGATGGATGAGCTCAAGGTGATTTCCGATGCCTGGCTGACCGGCAAGAACGTGCGCGAGAAAGGCTTCTCCCTCGGTCGTTTCGGCGATGACTACCTCAAGCATTTCCGCATCGCTGTCATCCGTTTCGAAGGGCGCCCGGTGGCGTTCGCCAATTTGCTCGAGACTTTCGGCCATGACCTGGCCAGCCTCGACCTGATGCGCGCACACCCGGACGCCCCCAAACTGACCATGGAATTCATGATGGTCGGCCTGATTCAACATTATAAAAATCATGGATACGCGCGTTTCAGCCTGGGCATGGTGCCGCTGTCGGGGTTGCAACCCCGTCGTGGCGCACCACTGACCCAGCGTCTGGGCTCGATGGTTTTCCGCCGTGGTGAGCAGCTGTACAACTTCCAAGGCTTGCGCCGCTTCAAAGACAAGTTCCAGCCTGACTGGGAACCCCGTTATATGGCTGTGCCCGCCGGACTCGATCCGCTGGTTGCCCTGGCCGACACTGCTGCCCTGATTGCGGGCGGCTTGACTGGATTGGTGAAACGCTGATGATTCAACGCTCCTTGCGGTACGTACTGGGCACACTGGTAGTGCTGGCCCTGATTCTCGGTGGCGGTTACTGGTACCTCAAACGCCCGGCGCCAGAACCGACGCTCGAACGGCTGACACCGGCCGACGGCGCCGCGATGACCCGCGTCATCCCCGGCAACACGCCGCGCGCCCAGGTGCTGGTGGCGGTCAATGACGACCAGAAGCTCAGCGACAAACAATTGATGACCCTGAGCCGCAGCGGCTCGGCGCAGATCGTTCAGGTGATCCTGCCCAAGGACTGCCTGTTGCAAAGCCGCGCCCTGCAATCCGGCCTGAGAGAACTCAAAGGCCCGGCGACGCTGGTCAGCGGCATCGGCCCTGGCGCCGTGCTGGCATGGCGCTGGTTGTCCGAGCAGAAGGACGACAAGTCCCAGGCCGTTTCGGTGGACCTGGCCCTGGAAAAACCCGGCTGCACCCACCTGCTGCCGAAAAGCGCCGCTCACGGTCACTGGCTGGTGGCATGGAACGACAACCCGGACGACACCAGCGCCGGCTTCGTGCGCGACCAACCCAACGCCGAAACCAGCATCAGCGACTACGACATCAACCTGCCGCAAGTGCTGAACAACGAACTGCGCAAGCTTCTCGTCGGTGGCGACAAAGCCGCTGGCGGCCTGCAGATTCCAGTGGTTGAAGTCCCGGCCGGCCAGGCCAAGGACACCGTCACCCTGTTCCTCTCCGGTGACGGCGGCTGGCGCGACCTCGACCGCGACGTAGCGGGCGAAATGGCCAAGATCGGCTACCCGGTCGTCGGCATCGACACCCTGCGCTACTACTGGCAGCACAAGAGCCCGGAGCAAAGCGCCCTGGACCTCGCTGAACTGATGCAGCACTACCGGCAGAAATGGGGGACCAAGCGCTTCATCCTGACGGGCTACTCGTTCGGCGCTGACGTCCTGCCGGCAATCTACAACCGCCTGGAAGCCTCGGAACAGCAGCGCGTCGACGCAATCATCCTGCTGGCCTTCGCCCGCACCGGCAGCTTCGAAATCGAAGTCGAAGGCTGGCTCGGCAACGCCGGCAAGGAAGCCGCCACCGGCCCGGAAATGGCCAAGCTGCCGCCGGAGAAAGTGGTGTGCATCTTCGGTGAAGAAGAAATCGACGAAAGCGGCTGCACCGACAAGACCGCCGTAGGCGAAGCCATCAAACTGCCCGGCGGCCACCACTTCGACGAGAACTACCCGAAACTGGCCCAACGGTTGGTGGATGTGATCGAGAAGCGCCAGGCGAAGGAGACGGCGGCTCAGGAGTGACCTGAACCCGCCCACAAAAAAGCCCCCGCTGCCTTACGGTAGCGGGGGCTTTTTTATAGTTCTTCACCGATTACCGGGAAACACAGAACCTGTAGGAGCCAGCTTGCTGGCGATGGTCGTTAACGATTACGCGTACGGACTGGTTCACCGCGGTGCACTTGAGTCCATCGCCAGCAAGCTGGCTCCTACAATGCTTCAGCCTTTCCTGGCGTGCCGTCCTCGCATATCGTCGTGGCCGATTGCGCAGGTCTCATCAAAACCGGTCAGGCGCTCCAGAACGGCTGCTTCAGTCCGAATGTCATCCAGCTCGTCGAGCGTTTCTTGATACACAAAAAAGCCAGCAACACGGTCCCTGTAGGAGCCAGCTTGCTCGCGATAGCGGTCTGTCAGGCAACATTAATGGTGCATGTTAATCCGCCATCGCGAGCAAGCTTGCTCCTACATTGATTCTTCATCGTGCTTACGTTATGCACCTGGCCACAAAAAAGCCCCCGCTGCCGCATTGGCAACGGGGGCTTTTGATGTCGCGGCCTTACATCTCGACCTGCGTCCCCAACTCAATCACCCGGTTCAGCGGCAGATTAAAGAACCGCAAATTGCCATTCGCGTTCTTCAACATGAACGCAAACAACGCCTCGCGCCAGCGCGCCATCCCCTCAAGTTTCGAGGCGATGACCGTCTCGCGGCTGAGGAAGTAGGTGGTGCGCATCGGGCTGAAATCCAGATCATCGAGGTGACACAACTTCAGCGCTTGCGGCACGTCCGGTTCGTCGATAAAGCCAAAGTGCAGGATCACCCGGAAGAACCCTTCGCCGTGGGATTCCACCTCGAATCGCCGTGTCGTCGGTACTCGCGGGATGTCTTCGTACACCACCGTCAGCAGCACCACTTGCTCGTGCAGCACCTGGTTATGCAGCAAGTTGTGCAACAACGCGTGGGGTACGGCGTCTGGCCGCGCGGTGAGGAACACGGCGGTGCCCTGGACGCGATGCGGCGGTTGCACGGCGATACTGCTGATGAAAATCGGCAGCGGCAGCCCGCCTTCGTCCATGCGCTCCACCAGCAGTTGTTTGCCGCGCTTCCAGGTCGTCATCAGCACGAACAGCGCAATACCGGCGATCACCGGGAAGGCCCCGCCCTGCACGATTTTCGGCACGTTGGCGGCGAAGTACACGCCATCGACCAGCAAAAATCCCAACAGGACCGGCACCGCAAGGACCGGTGGCCATTTCCATAGCAGCAGTATCACTGCCGACACCAGAATGCTGGTCATCAGCATGGTCCCGGTCACCGCAACGCCGTAAGCCGAGGCCAGGGCGCCGGAAGATTCGAAACCCAGCACCAGCAGCACCACGCCGACCATCAGCGCCCAGTTCACCGCACCGATGTAGATCTGGCCTTGCTCGGCGCTGGAGGTGTGCTGGATGTGCATGCGCGGAATGTAGCCGAGCTGGATCGCCTGGCGGGTCAGGGAGAACGCGCCGGAAATCACTGCTTGCGAAGCAATCACCGTGGCCAGGGTCGACAGGCCGACCAGGGGAATCAACGCCCAGCTTGGCGCCAACAGATAGAACGGGTTACGCGCCGCTTCCGGGTCACCGAGCAGCAAGGCGCCCTGGCCGAAGTAGTTCAGCACCAGCGCCGGCAGCACGAGGATGAACCAGGCGCGGGCAATCGGCTTGCGTCCGAAGTGGCCCATGTCGGCGTACAGCGCTTCGGCACCGGTCAACGCCAGCACCACCGCGCCGAGGATCGCCACGCCCATGCCTGGGTGAACGATAAAGAAGCGCACGCCCCAGACCGGGTTCATCGCTTGCAACACTTCCGGATGCTGCATGATGCCGTAGACGCCCAGCGCGCCCAGAACCAGGAACCAGGTGACCATGATCGGCCCGAACAGGATGCCGATTCGCGCGGTGCCGTGGCTCTGGATCAAAAACAGCGCCACCAGCACGATCAACGACAGCGGCACCACCCAATGGTCGATGCCTTCGAAGGCCAGCCCCAGACCTTCAATCGCCGAAAGCACGGAGATCGCCGGAGTGATCATGCTGTCGCCATAGAACAGCGCCGCGCCGATCAGCCCGCAGACCACCAGCAACGTGCGCAACTTCTTGTGCCCCGCCGCTGCCCGCCGCGCCAGCGCGGTCAACGCCATGATCCCGCCTTCGCCCTGGTTGTCGGCGCGCAGGACAAACATCATGTACTTGATCGAGACGACCCAGATCAGCGACCAGAAGATCAGCGCCAGGATGCCCAACACGCCGTCATGGTTGACCGGTACGCCGTAACCACCGGAAAACACTTCTTTGAGGGTATACAGCGGGCTCGTGCCGATATCGCCGTAAACCACCCCGACCGCCGCGACCAGCATACCGATCGGCTTCGCCGCCGAATGCTCGGCACCCGCCGCCTGACTACTTGCCTGACCCATCCAACACTCCTACTACCCAGACCGGACTTCTTGGAAGAAGCACTATGCTTTGTCACGCAGCATGCGCTGTTTTACATGACGTTACAGACGTTTTGTTGACTGTAAAAAATCGGTAACGCGTAACGGCGCGAAGCATAGCGCAGCACTCGTCGTATTTCCCTCCATAAAGCTGGTCAAGTGCGTCTCTCATCGCTAGAATTGCGCACTTTTTGATCAGAGGCGCAACAAGCGCCCGTCTGTCGCCTTGCCGTCTTCGGCTGGAGGCGTCACAAATACCGAGGTTAGACATGTCCACCACTCCTGCGCCGGCCAATCCAAAGGTTGGCTTCGTATCCCTGGGTTGCCCCAAAGCACTGGTCGACTCCGAGCGCATCCTTACCCAGCTGCGCATGGAAGGTTATGACGTTGTGTCCACTTATCAGGACGCCGATGTCGTGGTGGTCAACACCTGCGGTTTCATCGACTCGGCCAAGGCAGAATCTTTGGAAGTGATCGGCGAAGCCATCAAGGAAAACGGCAAGGTCATCGTGACCGGCTGCATGGGCGTCGAAGAAGGCAACATCCGCAACGTACACCCGAGCGTGCTGGCCGTGACCGGTCCGCAGCAGTACGAGCAAGTGGTCAACGCCGTGCACGACGTCGTGCCGCCGCGTCAGGATCACAACCCGCTGATCGACCTGGTGCCGCCGCAAGGCATCAAGCTGACCCCGCGCCACTACGCGTACCTGAAAATTTCCGAAGGCTGCAACCACAGCTGCAGCTTCTGCATCATCCCGTCGATGCGCGGCAAGCTGGTCAGCCGCCCGGTCGGTGACGTCCTCGATGAGGCCCAGCGCCTGGTCAAGGCCGGCGTCAAAGAGCTGTTGGTGATCTCGCAAGACACCAGCGCCTACGGCGTCGACGTGAAGTACCGCACCGGTTTCTGGAACGGCGCGCCGGTGAAAACCCGCATGACCGAACTCTGCGAAGCCCTGAGCACTCTCGGCGTCTGGGTTCGTTTGCACTACGTTTACCCGTACCCGCACGTCGACGAGCTGATTCCGCTGATGGCCGCCGGCAAGATCCTGCCGTACCTGGACATCCCGTTCCAGCACGCCAGCCCGAAAGTCCTGAAATCGATGAAACGCCCGGCGTTCGAAGACAAGACCCTGGCGCGCATCAAGAACTGGCGCGAGATCTGCCCGGACCTGATCATCCGTTCGACCTTCATCGTCGGCTTCCCCGGCGAAACCGAAGAAGACTTCCAGTACCTGCTGAACTGGCTGACCGAAGCCCAGCTCGACCGCGTCGGCTGCTTCCAGTACTCGCCGGTTGAAGGCGCACCGGCCAACGACCTGGACCTGGACATCGTCCCGGACGACGTCAAGCAAGACCGCTGGGACCGCTTCATGGCGCACCAGCAAGCCATCAGCTCGGCGCGCCTGCAAATGCGCGTCGGCCGTGAAATCGAAGTGCTGGTCGATGAAGTCGACGAGCAAGGCGCGGTTGGCCGCTGCTTCTTCGACGCTCCGGAAATCGACGGCAACGTGTTCATCGACAACGGAAGCAACCTGAAACCGGGCGACAAAGTCTGGTGCAAGGTTACCGACGCCGACGAATACGACTTGTGGGCTGAACAGATCTAAACGCAAAAAATACGCAAAGCCCTGCTCTCTTGACGAGATGCGGGGCTTTTTTACGTCTATCGTTTTGTGGGAGAAAGGACTCGCGCCATCCACTGCAAAAGGGGCATTCGGCCATGCGCCAACATTCGGTCATCCACACGCCGAAACAGAGCGACTACCAGGAACTGACTCGGGTCTGGGAAGACTCGGTGCGCGCCACCCATGACTTTCTGCCGGACAGTTACATCGAACTGCTGAAGAATCTGGTGCTGACGCGCTACCTCGACGCGGTGATGCTGATCTGTACCAAAGACTCGCGCCAGCGCATCACCGGGTTCGCCGGCGTGGCAGCGGGCAAAGTCGAAATGCTCTTCATCGACCCGGCCCACCGTGGCCAGGGCCTGGGCAAGCAGTTGCTGCGTTATGCCATGGAACACCTGAACGCCGATGAACTGGACGTCAATGAACAGAACCCGCAGGCGCTGGGGTTCTACTTCAAACAGGGCTTCGAGGTGATCGGCCGCACCGAGCATGACGGCATGGGGCAGCCTTATCCGTTGTTGCATATGCGGCTGCGCCAAACCCGGCAACAGTCGAGCAACGGCTAACACACCACGCAACTGTAGGAGCCGGATTGCTGGCGATGGACGTAAACGATAACGCGTCCTTTCTGGATAACCGCGGCGTTCCGGGCTCCATCGCCAGCAAGCCGGCTCCTACAAAAAGCTGTACGGCGTAAATGGAGCCGGGATTAACCGGCGCCCAGCAGGTACAATGCCCACCCCTTTTTTGTTACGGCCCTGTCATGACTGACCCGATACGTCTCTCCAAACGCCTCATCGAACTCGTCGGCTGTTCCCGTCGGGAGGCTGAGCTGTTCATCGAGGGCGGCTGGGTCACCGTGGACGGCGAAGTCATCGACGAGCCGCAGTTCAAGGTCGACACCCAGAAAGTCGAGCTCGACCCGGAGGCCAAGGCCACCGCGCCAGAGCCGGTGACCATCCTGTTCAACGTGCCGGCAGGCATGGACGCGGACACCGCGATGGCCACCCTCAGCGCCGAAACCCTGAGCGAAGAACATCGCTTCAGCAAACGCCCGCTCAAGGGCCATTTCCAGCGCCTGACCGCCAGCACCGACCTGCAGGCCAACGCCAGCGGTCTGCTGGTGTTCACCCAGGACTGGAAGATCCTGCGCAAACTCACCGCCGACTCCGCGAAAATCGAGCAAGAGTATGTGGTCGAGGTTGAAGGCGAGATGGTGGCTCACGGCCTCAACCGCCTGAACCATGGCCTCACCTACAAGGGCAAGGAACTGCCGCCGGTCAAGGCCAGCTGGCAGAACGAAAACCGCCTGCGTTTTGCGATGAAGAACCCACAACCGGGCGTGATTGCCCTGTTCTGCCAGGCCGTCGGCCTGAAGGTCGTCGCTATCCGCCGCATCCGCATCGGCGGCGTGTCCATCGGCAAAGTGCCGTTGGGCCAATGGCGCTACCTGTCCGGCAAAGAGAAGTTCTAAGACTTTTCACGCCGCCACACATTCTGGCGCCGCGGCTTATGCGGCGCCCACTGCCGACTATCAGGATTGCACACCATGATTCATAACGACGTACTGCGCAGCGTGCGCTACATGCTCGACATCAGCGACAAGAAAGTCATCGAGATCATCAAGCTCGGCGGCATGGACGTGTCCCTGGAAGCCCTGCTGACCTACCTCGACAAGAAAGAAGAGGACGAGGAAGGCTTCGTACGCTGCCCGGACGAGGTCATGGCGCATTTCCTCGACGGCCTGGTGATCTTCAAGCGCGGCAAGGACGAAAGCCGTCCGCCGCAGCCAATCGAAGTGCCGGTGACCAACAACATCATCCTGAAAAAACTGCGCGTGGCCTTCGAGCTGAAAGAAGACGACATGCACGCGATCCTCAAGGCCGCCGAGTTCCCGGTGTCCAAGCCTGAGCTGAGCGCGCTGTTCCGCAAGTTCGGCCACACCAACTATCGCCCGTGCGGCGACCAGTTGCTGCGCAACTTCCTCAAGGGCCTGACCCTGCGCGTTCGCCCGCAGTAACCGCCCCGCTTCTGTAGGAGCCGGCTTGCTGGCGATGGCGCCCTCAAAATCGCCATCGCCAGCAAGCCGGCTCCTACAGGTGAGGGTGGCAGGTCTGGCTGTATGAATCCCCATTCCGCGCAAAAATAGTGGCTCCGCTTCCGGCGGCTGACGACTAGGGTGTATGCACCCTCAGCTCTCAGGATTCGCCATGCACCCGTACTTTTCCCTGCAAGGCCGCACCGCTCTGGTGACCGGCGGCACCCGTGGTATCGGCAAAATGATCGCCAAGGCCTATGTCGAAGCCGGCGCCACCGTGTACGTCTGCGCGCGCGATGCCGAAGCGTGTCAGCAAACGGCTGACGAGTTGAGCGCCTTCGGAACGTGCCGCGCGGTGGCCGCCAACCTGGCCACTGAAGAAGGTGTGCTGCAACTGGTCACGGGGTTGGCCGAGCAGATCACCCATCTGGATATCCTGGTGAATAACGCTGGCACCACCTGGGGCGCGCCGCTGGAAAGCTACCCGGTCAGGGGCTGGGAAAAGGTCATGCAGCTCAACGTGACATCGGTGTTCAACTGCATCCAGCAGTTCTTGCCGCTGCTGCGCAAGGCCGGGTCAGAAGCCAATCCGGCGCGGATCATCAACATCGGCTCGGTGGCGGGGATTTCTTCCTTCGGCGAACAGGCTTATGCCTACGGGCCGAGTAAAGCGGCCCTGCATCAATTGTCGCGGATTCTGGCGCGAGAACTGGTGAGCCAGCACATCAACGTCAACGTAATCGCGCCGGGGCGCTTTCCGAGCAAGATGACCCAGCACATCGAGAACGATGAGCAGGCGCTGGCGGAGGATACGGCGTTGATTCCAATGAAGCGCTGGGGCCGGGAGGAAGAGATGGCAGCGTTGGCGATCAGTCTGGCGAGTACGGCGGGGGCTTACATGACCGGGAATATCATTCCTCTTGATGGTGGGTTCAGTCTCTAGATCGGCGGTGCGGCCTTCGCGGGCAAGCCTCGCTCCTACAGGTTCTTTGGCGTACATAAACTCTGTGTTCGCTCGAGAACCCTGTAGGAGCGAGGCTTGCCCGCGAATAGGCCCGCTCAGCCACCACCAGTCTTGAGGCCCGTCGGGTTATCATGCCCGCCTCAATCCTGCTTCGACCCTAAACCAATGACCTACAGCGTTTCCCCCATCGGCTTCGTGCGCTCCTGTTTCAAGGAGAAGTTCGCCATCCCGCGCCAGCCGCAACTGGCACCCGCCGCTCGCGGCGTGCTGGAACTGGTGGCGCCGTTCGATCAAGGTGACGCCGTGCAGGGTCTGGAGCAGGTCAGCCACGTCTGGCTGCTGTTCCTGTTTCATCAGGCCCTGGAAGAAAAGCCACGCCTGAAAGTCCGCCCGCCTCGCCTCGGCGGCAACAAATCCATGGGCGTGTTCGCCACCCGCGCGACGCACCGGCCCAACGGCATCGGCCAATCCGTGGTGAAGCTGGACAAGGTCGAGGCCAATCGCCTGTGGATATCCGGCATCGACTTGCTGGATGGCACGCCGATTCTCGACATCAAACCCTACGTGCCTTATGCCGACATCATCGACACGGCGTCCAATAGCATCGCCAGCGCTGCGCCGCAGCTGATTCCCGTGCAGTGGACGGACTCGGCGTTGCAACAGGCGCATGGGCACGCTCAGCGGCTGGAAGAGCCTTTGGTGGCGCTGGTTGAGCAGTGCTTGGCGCAGGATCCGCGGCCGGCTTATCAGACGCCCGCGCCTGAGCGGGAATATGGCGCGCAATTCTGGGATGTGGATGTGCGCTGGCACTATCCGACGCCGGATTCGATCTGCGTCCTTGAGGTCATTCCCGCACAGGTTTAAACGCCAGAAACGAAAAAGCCCGCATGACCTTCTCAGGTCATGCGGGCTTTTCTATGCGCTACGCGATTAATGTAGGAGCCGGCTTGCTGGCGATGGACTGGAACTCAGCGCGTTTATCCTGGGAGAAACGCGTCATCGTTAACGACCATCGCCAGCAAGCCGGCTCCTACACAAGTGACCTTCGGTCACTTCTCGACGAACGCACGCTCGATCAGGTAATCACCCGGCTCGCGCATCCGCGGCGAAACTTTCAGGCCGAAGCTGTTCAGCACTTCGCTGGTTTCGTCGAGCATGCTCGGGCTGCCGCACAGCATGGCGCGGTCGTCCTGCGGGTTGATCGGTGGCAGACCGATGTCGCTGAACAGCTTGCCGCTGCGCATCAGGTCGGTCAGGCGACCTTCGTTCTCGAATGGCTCGCGGGTCACGGTCGGGTAGTAGATCAACTTGTCACGCAGGGCCTCGCCGAAGAATTCGTTCTGCGGCAGGTGCTCGGTGATGAATTCGCGGTAAGCGACTTCGTTGACGTAACGTACGCCGTGGCACAGGATCACTTTTTCGAAACGCTCGTAGGTTTCCGGGTCCTGGATGACGCTCATGAACGGCGCCAGACCGGTACCGGTGCTGAGCAGGTACAAATGTTTGCCAGGCTTCAAGTCGTCCAGTACCAGCGTGCCCGTAGGCTTCTTGCTGATGATGATCTCGTCGCCTTCCTTCAGGTGCTGCAACTGGGAAGTCAGCGGGCCATCAGGCACCTTGATGCTGAAGAACTCGAGATGCTCTTCCCAGTTCGGGCTGGCAATCGAGTAAGCGCGCATGAGCGGCCGGCCGTTGGGCTGTTGCAGGCCGATCATCACGAACTGACCGTTCTCGAAGCGCAGGCCCGGATCGCGGGTGCACTTGAAGCTGAACAGAGTGTCGTTCCAGTGGTGAACACTGAGGACACGCTCGTGGTTCATGTTGCTCATGTACGTGGGACTCCTGGAGATTTTGCCTGCGCCTTTGGTCTGCGCAATTGCATCGCATTCTAATGGCAGCGACAATATCTGTTAAATGGATTATTAAGATAAGGGTTATCGGTTATATCGATATGCGATTTACTCTCCGTCAACTTCAAGTCTTCGTCGCCGTCGCCCAGCAGGAAAGCGTATCCCGTGCTGCGGGCCTGCTCAACCTGTCGCAATCGGCGGCAAGCACCTCGATCACCGAACTGGAGCGCCAGTCCAGCTGCCAGCTGTTCGACCGCGCCGGTAAACGGCTGAGCCTCAACGCCCTCGGCAAGCAACTATTGCCGCAAGCGGTGGCGTTGCTCGACCAGGCCAAGGAAATCGAAGACCTGCTCAACGGCAAATCCGGTTTCGGCTCGCTGGCGGTCGGCGCGACCCTCACGATCGGCAACTACCTGGCCACGTTGCTGATCGGCAGCTTCATGCAGCGCCACCCGGAAAGCCAGGTGAAGCTGCACGTGCAAAACACTGCCAACATCGTGCAACAAGTTGCCCATTATGAAATTGATCTGGGTCTAATCGAAGGCGACTGCAGCCATCCGGACATCGAAGTGCAGAGTTGGGTCGAGGATGAGCTGGTGGTGTTCTGCGCGCCACAGCATCCGTTGGCCCTGCGCGGCACGGCGACCATGGAAGAACTGAGCCACGAGGCGTGGATTCTGCGTGAACAAGGCTCAGGCACGCGCCTGACCTTTGACCAAGCCATGCGTCATCATCGCAGCGCGTTGAATATCCGCCTGGAGCTGGAACACACCGAAGCGATCAAGCGCGCGGTGGAATCAGGATTGGGGATTGGCTGCATTTCACGGCTGGCACTGCGCGACGCGTTTCGCCGTGGCAGTCTGGTGCCGGTGGAGACGCCAGATCTCGATCTGGCGCGGCAGTTCTATTTCATCTGGCACAAACAGAAATTTCAGACGCCGGCGATGCGCGAATTCCTCGACCTGTGCCGCGCTTTCACCGCCGGGGTTCAGCGCAGCGACGAGATCGTGCTGCCCACCATCGCTTAAAGCAGGATCACCGCCCACACCAGCGCGATCATGGTCAACGCCACCAGCTGCGCGGCGCTGCCCATGTCCTTGGCGTTCTTGGACAGTGGGTGCAGTTCCAGGGAAATGCGGTCGATGGCCGCTTCCACCGCTGAATTGAGCAACTCGACGATCAACGCCAACAAGCAGACGGCTATCAACAGCGCCTGCTCGACGCGGCTGACGTTCAAAAAGAACGAAATCGGAATCAGGATGACATTGAGCAACACCAGTTGCCGGAAGGCCGCTTCGCCGGTGAAGGCTGCGCGCAGGCCGTCCAGCGAGTAACCGGAGGCGTTGAGGATGCGTTTCAGGCCGGTCTGGCCTTTGAAAGGGGACATAAGCGTGGCAACTGACCAAAAAGGAGTGGGAAAGCTAGATCAACCAAAGTCAAAAAAGCGTGAAGACGCCAGCCTTTAGTGGCTTGAAATTGACTCAAGTTGTTGCAGGAGCAACGCCGCCTGGGTTCGGGTCCGCACATTCAGCTTACGGAAAATCGCCGTGACGTGGGCTTTGATCGTCGCTTCGGACACGCTCAGTTCGTAGGCAATCTGTTTGTTCAGCAGGCCTTCGCAGACCATGGTCAGCACCCGGAATTGCTGCGGTGTCAGGCTGGCGAGACCTTCACTGGCGGCCTTGGCTTCATCGGAAACGCTGACCGCTTCGAACGCCTGAGGCGGCCAGAACACATCGCCATCCAGTACCGAACGTACGGCTTTCTGGATCACGCTCAGGTCACTCGATTTAGGAATGAAACCGCTGGCACCGAACTCACGGGACTTGACCATGATCGTGGCTTCTTCCTGGGCCGACACCATCACCACCGGAATTTGCGGGTACTGACCACGCAGCAGCACCAGCCCGGAAAAACCGTAGGCGCCCGGCATGTTCAGGTCCAGCAACACCAGGTCCCAGTCGGATTTTTCGTCGAGGCGGGTTTCCAACTCGGCGATGCTCGCCACTTCCACCAGACGGACTTCCGGGCCAAGGCCCAGGGTCAACGCTTGATGCAAGGCGCTACGAAAAAGAGGGTGGTCATCGGCAATCAGGATTTCGTATGTGGCCATTTTTCAAATGATCCTGTTCTTCTAACAGCTCAAGGCGCAGCCACGGAGCTGCACCAACAGGGCACGTTCAACGCCAATGACGTGGCAATCACGTAAAGAATACGGCGTCTGAAACTACAGCCGCGCCCCAATCGGCGCCAAGCATGCCCAGCGAAACCGGGGTGGTCAAGGTGCCTGGCCGCTACAGTTCTTTGCAGTATGGGCGACAATCAGGCCGTGACGGCGGCCGTTTTCGGTACGAAAGGCATCAGCTCGGCATGTGCCGGTGTTGCGACGTTCATTTCCAGCTGATGCTTGGCATCGAGGTAATGTTGGCTGAACACGTCGAAATAAGCGTCCAGTGCCGACGCGGCGTCGACATCGCCCGCCAGATCGAGGCACAACGCCGCCACTTCCGCCGTGCACAAATGCTCGCTGCGGGTCGACCGGCGCAGACGATAGCGCGACAGCTTCTCGGGCAGCAGGCTCAGAATCGGCAATGTTTCAAAATACGGGCTTTTGCGGAAAATCTTCCGGGCTTCGGTCCAGGTCGCGTCCAGCAGAATGAACAGCGGTCGCTTGCTGCTATCCACCTCGACGGTGTTGGTCACGCGCTCAGGCTCGACGTACTCGCCCGGAAACACCAGATACGGCTGCCATTGCGGGTCGGCGAGCAAGGCCAGCAGCTGCGGATCGGTTTCTGTGCGCGACCAGATGAACGCATGGTTGTCGCGCACCACATCGGCGATCAGCCAACCGGTGTTGCTCGGTTTGAACACTTCCTTGTTGGTCATGATCAGGCACACGCCCGAGCGGGTCTCGACCTGCGGACGCCAGGCACACAGGCAATGGCTCTCGATCACGCGGCAGGCACGGCAACGCGTCGCCCTCCAGCCTCGGGCCTGAATCGGCTTGATGCCCTCCTCTTCGCGCTGGTCGCGCAAGCGGGCTACGGCGTTGGGGGCGTGGTTCATCGTGGGCAACACCGGCAGACAGGAAAACTCGACACGAACGGCACTCAGGGCGATAAAGGCCGGCAGTTTACCAGAGCGGCCGGCACAAGCCTGTACCGTCCAGACGGGCTCCCCTATAATTCGCCGCCAATGAACGCACAGCCATGTGGCTGGTCGAACCACCAGTCACTGAACCAGGAGAGTTTCATGCTGCGCCTTATCGTTCCCACCGCTGCCATCCTGCTGGCGTCGTCCTTCAGCGCTCAGGCTGCGTCCTTGAGTGAGCAGAATCTCAACAGAGAGCTGCGAAACGTCGCCGCACAAAGCAGCGTCGGCACGCCACGGGCGATCAACGAAGACATTCTCGATCAGGGCTACACCGCCGAAGGCAATGTTCTGATCAACCACTTGAGCGTGCAAAGCAGCCACGCCAACAAGATGCGGGCTGATCCGAAAGCGGTGTACTTCCAGCTTGGCGCCTCCGTCTGCAGAAACGAGGGGTTCCGCAAGCTGATGAAGAAGGGCGCGATCATGCGTTACGACTTTACCGAGGTGAAAACCAATCGCGCGGTCGGCTCCGCCAGCTTCGAGGAATCGGATTGCCCGAAAGCCACGCCGCCGGCAAAGAAAAAGTAATCAATGGGAATTGGCGCGCCGCTGTTCATCCTCGGCGCGCAGTTCGGCCAACAACGCCTGTAAATAGCGCGAGCGCCGCTCGGCTCCCTCCAGACGCCGGCAACACTCCTCTTCGAGACTCAAATGATTGGTCTCGGCCGATGACTTCAATAATCGATACAGTTGCGTATCGATCTCCAGAATGACTCTGGCCATAGCATCCCGCCTCCTTGCACTTCGCCCTTGCTTGAGCGACAAAATCCTTGAACCGCTTGTACCGTGCGCCCTGCCTTTGACGCAAAGCTGTCGTGTCACGTCTGTAATTTAGTAAATCAGAGTGCCGGACACTTGGCGCAGGTTCAGACGAGCGGTGAAATCACCTTGCAAATCGTCAATAAGCGGTTGCCAGGAAAGACTTTGCAGCGCAATGATCAAGTCAGCGAAAACCATCTAGAGGGTCTAGATTCATAGTGTTCCCGTTCACTTTTCAGGGCAGAAAAGGGGCTGCCTGGTTTGCGTTTTCCGATGCGAATGTTTCTTTCATCCAAAGGAACAACAGAGCCTGTACGGAAGGAGAAGTTGATGCCTTACCAACCGAATGACCTCCTCAGCCGTCATTTCGAAGAAAGCGGCCACGACCTCATCAGCAAGGTCGAAGAGCAACTCAACCTGGTTTCACCCAACAGCCCGAACATCCCGATCTACCGCGACATGATCCTGACCGTGCTGCGCATGGCCCAGGACGATCACAACCGCTGGAATGCCAAGATCACCCTGCAAGCCCTGCGCGAACTCGAACATGCCTTCCGTGTGCTCGAACAGTTCCGGGGACGGCGCAAAGTCACGGTATTCGGCTCGGCCCGCACACCGATAGAACACCCGCTGTATGGCCTGGCCAGAGAACTCGGCGCCGCACTGGCGCGCTCCGACCTGATGGTGATCACCGGCGCAGGCGGAGGCATCATGGCGGCCGCCCACGAAGGTGCCGGCCTTGAACACAGCCTGGGATTCAACATCACCCTGCCCTTCGAGCAGCATGCCAATCCCACCGTGAACGGCACCACCAACTTGCTGCCGTTCCACTTTTTCTTTACCCGCAAACTGTTCTTCGTCAAGGAAGCCGATGCGCTGGTCTTGTGCCCTGGCGGTTTCGGCACCCTTGATGAAGCGCTGGAAGTGCTGACACTGATTCAAACCGGTAAAAGCCCGCTGGTACCGGTGGTGCTGCTGGACGCTCCAGGTGGCACGTTCTGGCAAGGCGCACTGGATTTCATCCGCAACCAATTGGAGGAGAACCGCTACATCCTGCCGACCGACATGAAGCTGGTGAGCCTGGTCTACAGCGCCGAGGAGGCGGTTGAGCAGATCAATCAGTTCTACAGCAACTTCCACTCCAGCCGCTGGCTCAAGCATCAATTCGTGATCCGCATGAACCACAAGCTCAGTGACGCTGCGCTCGAACACATGCAACAAGCGTTCGCCGACCTGTGCCTGAGCGATCACTTCCATCAGCATGCCTACAGCGGCGAGGAGCACGACGAACCGCAGTTCAGCCACCTCGCTCGCCTGGCCTTCACCTTTAACGCCCGTGATCATGGACGACTGCGCGAACTGGTGGACTACATCAACCTGCCGGAAAACTGGGCGCAGTCCAAACCCCAGGCGCAACAACGCACGCGGGAACCGTCAAAGGTTACATGAGGAAAAGCACGGCAGCGTACTCGCCCCACCCGTAGGAGCCGGCTTGCTGGCGATGGACTCAAGTGCGACGCGTTGATTCAGACAGCACACGTCATCGTTAACGACCATCGCCAGCAAGCCGGCTCCTACAGGTTATTGAGTTGCCTGAGTTTCCCGGAACTTTATGAAGAGGCAAAAAAAACGGCCCGCTATCGAAATAGCGGGCCGTTTTTGTTTAATCATCCATTCCTCGACTGCTGAACAAGCGGTTGATCATTTCCATGGAATACCCCCGATAAGCGAGGAACCGCCCTTGCTTGGCGCGTTCCCGGGCGTCTATCGGTAAATGCCCGGCAAACTTGCGCCGCCAGGTATCTTCCAGTTGTTCCTGCCAGTTGATACCGCTCTCACGCAGTGCGAGTTCGATGTCATTGCGTTGCAAGCCACGCTGGCTCAACTCTTCGCGAATACGCAAAGGGCCATAGCCGGATCGGGCACGGTAGGAGACGAAGCTTTCGAGGTAACGGGATTCGGACAACAGGCCCTCTTCCGTCAAGCGGTCGAGTGCTATGTCGATCATTTCAGGGAGAGCGCCGCGCTGACGCAGTTTACGCGTCAGCTCGACTCGACCGTGCTCGCGTCGCGCGAGCAGGTCCATTGCGGTTCGCCGCACCGCGACGAGTGTATCGAGTACGGCGGTCATCGGATCAATCAGATATCAGCGTCAGCCAGGTCATCTTCAGTCTCTTTGACCGCAGAAGCTTTGGATTCCGCTACCGATGACGGAGACAGCAACTTGTCACGCAATTGCTTCTCAAGTTTCGCCGCGATTTCCGGGTTGTCCGCCAGGAACTTGGCCGAGTTGGCCTTGCCCTGACCGATCTTGGTGCCTTCGTAGGCATACCAGGCACCGGACTTCTCGACGAAACCGTGCAGAACACCCAGGTCGATCATCTCACCGTTCAGGTAGATGCCCTTGCCGTAAAGAATCTGGAACTCGGCCTGACGGAACGGCGAAGCGACCTTGTTCTTCACAACCTTGACGCGGGTTTCGCTACCGACGACTTCATCACCTTCTTTCACCGCGCCAGTACGACGGATGTCCAGACGAACCGATGCGTAGAACTTCAGCGCGTTACCACCGGTGGTGGTTTCCGGGCTGCCAAACATCACGCCGATTTTCATACGGATCTGGTTGATGAAGATCACCAAGCAGTTGGCGTTCTTGATGTTACCGGTGATTTTACGCAGCGCCTGGGACATCAGGCGGGCTTGCAGGCCAACGTGCATGTCACCCATTTCGCCTTCGATTTCAGCCTTTGGAACCAGGGCGGCTACGGAGTCGACGATGATCACGTCAACCGCGTTGGAACGCACCAGCATGTCGGTGATTTCCAGGGCCTGCTCACCGGTGTCCGGCTGGGAAACCAGCAGGTCGTCGACGTTGACGCCAAGCTTGCCGGCGTATTCAGGATCGAGGGCGTGCTCGGCGTCGACGAATGCGCAGGTCGCGCCGGCTTTTTGAGCCTGGGCGATTACCGACAGTGTCAGCGTGGTTTTACCGGAGGATTCAGGACCGTAGATTTCAACGATACGGCCTTTTGGCAGACCGCCAATGCCGAGCGCGATGTCCAGACCCAGAGAGCCAGTGGAAATAGCCGGGATCGCCTGACGGTCCTGATCGCCCATACGCATTACGGCACCCTTGCCGAATTGACGTTCGATCTGACCCAGGGCCGCAGCCAAGGCTTTCTTCTTGTTGTCGTCCATTAAAGTCCTCACGTAATCAATAAGGCCTGACGGCCAACACCTGTATAAGTAGCCAGTATTATTCCACAGCGATTCAGGATCGCCTACCCCTGATTTGAGATTTCTCCCGAGGCATGGCGCAGCAGCCCCTCTAGCGCGGCCTTCACCGTTTGTCGGCGGACCTCATCGCGGTTGCCGGGGAAGTGCTGCACCTCGCTGAACACCCGATCCCCCACACCCCAGGCCAGCCAGACCGTGCCGACCGGCTTGTTCGGCGAACCGCCATCCGGCCCCGCCACACCGCTGACCGCCACGGCGAAATACGCCCGGCTTTTTTCCTGGGCGCCACGGACCATGGCCTCGACCACTTCGCGACTGACCGCCCCCACCGTCGCAAACAACCCGACCGGGACATTCAATTGCTCGGTCTTCTGCCGGTTGGAGTACGTCACATAACCGGCCTCGAACCACGCCGAACTCCCCGGAATCCGGGTGATCGCCTCGCAAATGCCGCCGCCGGTACAGGATTCGGCTGCGGTGACGTGAGCATTGAGAAGCTGCAGGCGTCTGCCCAGTTCAGCGGCCAGTTGGGTGATTTCTTTCACGGTCATCTCCTGAGCGGGCGGAATGGGACTACCGTACACGAGCGGATCACGCTTGCAAGTTACAGGATCGATCAAAATGTTAGCGACCGAGCGCCCTGATATAGGCCTGACAGGCCTGCAACGCAATCAGTGCACGGTCGCCGGCGTCGGTGATGGCGATAATTCGTTGAGCATGCGCCGGGTCAAGTCGGGCTCGAACGGCGCCATGATCCACGCTGCCGGTGCTGGCGGCGGTTGGCACTGCACAGGCTGAGGCAGCGTCATGGGCATCGAGGAGGACTGACAGCCGCACATCAGCAGTGGCAAGACGATCGCGCAAGCGACCTTGATCACGTTGGGCATCGCTAAGCGCTCGATAATGGGTTTGTTCGCTGGCCGATAGCCGCTGTTCCAGCGCCAGCCGTTTATCTTGCTCGGTCTGTTGTCGAGCGGCCGCCGCCAGGGTCAGTTGGTTGAGCATCTCGGCGTGCGCCCCGGCCTGTTCCGCCAGTTGCCGCCCATAACGCCCATCCTGAAATCGCCAGGCCAGCGTTGCCGAGCCACCAGCCAACACAGCCAGCAACACAACAACGCCAACCACCCGCCACGACCCCGGGATCAAACCGAAGGCTGGCATAACACCGCCCTCGCCCGCGCCCAGAGTTGCAAACGGTCTTGCAACCCGTTCAGCCCCCCGTTGATCCGGCGGGTGATGCTGTTGAACTGGTCACGATCAGCCAGCTCGTTGAGGCCGTTTTGCGCCCAGAACCAGGCGGCGGATTCGGCTGCCCATTGCGGTTGCTCCAACAGTTCCGGCAACTGCAGCAGTCGCTCGTCGCCGAACAATCCGAGGCTGCACTGTTGGTAGTTATGGTGGCCGGTAATCTGGATCAGCCCACGACCTCGGTACCTTTGGCCATCACCGTCGGGCATGGGTGTATTGCCCAAACGAGCAGCCAGGGTGCCGGTGTCGTACCTGCTCAAATACTGATCACCGCCGAGTTCGCGCACGTAGTGCAACTGCCCGGATTCGTGACCGACTTGCGCAAGGAAAGCGGCGCTGCGTTTGGGCGTGTTGATGTCATGGCCATCCATGGCGCTATTGAGAGCAGAAATGAAAACGCCCGCTTGGCTGCGGGCGTTGGGAAGTATTTGCTGTAATTGCAGGACAGTAAGCGGCATGAGTGATGTTCCGTTCGCCATTGATCCGCCAGACCGGCGCCAGTGCATTTGATTGCGTTATTACGTGGCATCCGGACACTTCGCCTCGATCATGCAGCGATAGCTTTGATATTTGTCACCGCTGGCAATGACCTTTTCGATCGACCAGTACCCGCGCAGGAAATCCGGCCAGGACTGGTCGAGCAACAAGACACCCTCGGCGGACAACGCCGGATTGCCCGGACAGCTGATTTTCACCTTGAGCTTTTCACGCAGCAATTTGCGTACTTCACCCTCGCCGATATCCCTGGCCTCCGTTTCATTCTGGCAGAGCCGACCGATGACCTTGAACGGCGCGCTACCGGTTTCAATCACCCGCACCACCCCCGCTGCCGCGTCCCACCAACTCGTCTTGCAGCCCTGGTTTTTCGCCCGGACGGAGTCATCGAGCGTGGCGGAAATGAAGGCGCGATCGCCGGGTCGATTGTTGGTGGTCACCGACAGTTTCACCTGGGGCAACACCTTGCCCGACAGTGACTTGGTCTGACTTGGGAGCGCCAGCACATACAGCTCATTCATCGGTTTGGCGATGGCCTTGTATATGCCGGCGAGGCGAGTCAAAAACGCCATGTCACTTTCGTTGGACTGATCGATGTGGTCGATTTTTTTCAGTGCCAGTTGGGGTGCCACCCGTGGCGAAAAACCATGCCGCTCAGCGATCTCGCGAAACAGCGCACCCAGGGTGGTCGGCCCATGACTGGCCGATCGACGCTGCAGGAAGCCGGTCTTGTCATCGGCACTGAACGGCGCTGCGGTTGCCACCAGCGTCAAGCGCAGCGGGAACAACGTCGGCGTCAGGCGAGACACCGTGAACTGGCCCTTATCCACCAGACTGGACTCCGCGTAACCGACCTTCAGGCCAATCTTGCCGCCCAGGATCGGCAGCCCCTCAAGCCCTTCCAGATCGAGCGTCAATGTCAATTGATCGGACTCGGTACCGGCGGCATCAATGTGCTCCCAACTGATCAGGCGCTTGTTGATCAAGTCCTTATTGGCCCCATAAATCTCTACCTCTGGCGTAAAACCCAATGCCATGGAACCTCCTTAATCCCACGCGGAAACCGGCGTGGTCACAACGGGTTGTGAGTCAATTTCCGGCAGGACTACCCAGATACCCGCAGGTAATACCGCCCCCTGTTCTGCCAGCGTGGGGTTGAGCCGCCACAGTGCCTCTTCGACGGCGTCGTCACAGCGACCCAGTTCGCGGTACAGCAACAGGTTCACCGAATCTCCGGCCACACTTCGAACTCTACGCATGGATGAACTCCGACAGGTCTATTGCCCAACCGACGACCATCGCCGTGCCGTCATCGATGATCACGCTTTGGGTTTCCGTCACCGTGTTGATTCGCCAAAGCCCCCAGTTGCGTCCGATGCCATCCACCAACGGCACCGGCCTGCGCTGCTCCTGAAGGGTGCGCAGCTCATTGAGCCGCTCCATGGCCACCGCGTACATCGACGTCCCCGTAATTTTCAGCGTCTGGGCCTTTTGCCCGGTCTGACTGGATTTCGGCTTGCCGGTCACGATGTCCAGCTCCACCCAGCCACCGTCCGATGTGTGCACGATGCTGTGGTAGGCGAAGTTGCGGGACAGGCCGAAAATGAAACTGCCCAGGATCATTTGCTGGCGCATTACCTGCCTCCATCGGTCAGGGCCGCACCACGTCGGGTGGCGAGGGCGTTGGTGGTCATCAATGGAACAAACTCGCCGTGGAACTGCGTTTGCAGCTGCTGCGCCACGATCGTCCGGATGTGCTCGGAGCTCTCCCCACCGGTGCAGGTGACCTGAATCGACGGTGAATAATTGATCTGCTGGTTTTGTGCTGGTGCGCTGGTCAGTTCTTTGTTGACCTGTTCTGGCGAGGCCAGGCGGTCGGTTGTCGGGGCGGCGAGTTTTTCGCCCAGTGCGGCACCCGACTCACTGCCCAGCCAGCCTCCAATCAGGCCACCCAGAACGCCGCCAATGGCGGTGCCGATCACCGGAACAACACTGCCTAACGTGGCGCCCACCGCAGAACCGGCGGTCGCCCCCGCCCAGCCGCCACCAGCTGCACCAAGACCGGCACCGAGCATGCGGCGATTGCCGGTCATTACGCCGCCGACGACGTCCATCGCCGCACCGACGGCTTTCAATGGTCCGGGTGCACGGCGGGTCAGCGAACGCATCGAGGCCCCCATCGCCATCAGACGTGAAGCGCCGCGCGAGCCTCGTGGACTGACACGCACGGTCGGGCCATCTCTAGGTCCAGGACGCGGGGTTACCTCGCTTGCGTCCTCTTTGTTCGCCCGAGCCTTATCTCTGAAGTCTTCGGAAAACACCTGACCGAACTGTTTTGGAAGCCGGGCAGATACCGCTCCCAAAAGCCGCTTGGCCATCTGATTTTTCATCTCGTCGAGTACGGGTGTGAACAGGGCTACCAAATACGGAAAGACTGCCGTGGCAGTGTCCTTCAGACCACTGAGCCGAGGGCTGAGGGAGGCAGGTGTGCTTTCTGCCGCCACGGGCGGTGTATTGCCGGTGTTCGACTGCGGCTCGCCGGTCAGTTTCGCGGGGTGATTGATGATCTGCGGCTGATCAAAAACCTCGTGACTGTCGAACTTCAAAGGTACGCGCCAGCCGGCCTGCTTCTCTGCCTCCATCATGGCCGGCGTTCTGAACGCCGACGCAGAGATTGCGGCAGCCATCAGCGGGACACTGGCGACACTCTGGTTTGACTCCATCAGCGTCTCGCGCCGACGCTCGGGTGATCGATCAGCCTCACCAGCGCTCTTCACGCCGACCGACTTCAGCAGCGTCGGCCGCTCAATGGCACCACCCATTTCGCCCACATTATTTTGCCCGCTGGCCAACGCCGTCTTCGCGCTGGAACCTGTTGCCGGCATCAACGAGCGCGGCGAGGAAAACGTCAGGTTCAACGATTCCAGTGCCGTGGTCAGCAGACTGATTTTGAGACTCAGTGTGGCCAGCACCTGGCTGAAACCGGGCGCCAGATCCTCTGTGCCCTCCCCCGTCACCAGCGATGACACGGCACTGCTCAGGCCTACCTCGCGAAACTTCAGCCAGTCTTCATTGATGGCTGTGTTCTTGAGCGAATATTTATCGTCCGCCATCCCCCTCTACTCCTGTTTGACGCCAAGGCGAGTGATCGCAATGTCGTAGCGGCGCAAGGCCTTGCCGACGTCCCATTCCAGAATGTCCGCTTCACTTATCAGATAAATGAGCGGCACCACATCGAGGATTACTTCGATGTCGCGCTCCGAAAGAAGGCCGCCGGTTTGTTTAAAAAATCGTCGATTCGCACCTGCAATTGTGTCCAGTCAGGCACGGTCAAACCGGCCAGATCGGGCAGCATCAGGCCGGTGCAATGGGCCGTGATGAATTCGGCGCGTTCCTTGGCGGTCTTGAGTTTTTTCATCGCCTTGGTCGCACGCAGCACCGGCATTTCCAGGGTCAGCGTGGTCAGGGTTCGACCCGCCACGATGAGCGGTTGCAGCAAGCTCACTTCGTCGGGATCGGCCGACGGTTGTTCACCCTCGTCCGCTTGTTCAAGGAAATGCGACGTCGGCAAGGTCGACATCTCATGCACGTACTGCGCGATGCTCACGTAGTCCGGGCGTTTGAGTTGATCGAGTTCCTTGACCGACAAACCGGTGGCCAGCAGCGCCAGCTCGAAGAACTGATCGTCCTCATCATCGCCGGCACGGGCCAGGGCTTCTTTCTGTGCGGCGTAATACAACGGTTTGAGTTGAATCTGTTCGATCTCCGACTGATTGTCGGCGGTGATCGGCGACAACAAGGCGTGAACAGGTGGAGTCCAGGACATGAAATGAATTCCTTGATGAATCATGGAAAGGCGTTGAGCACTGTTCTTTGTGGGAGCGAGCCTGCTCGCGAAAGCGTTGTGTCAGTCGACATCACTTTTGAATGTGAATCCGCATTCGCCGGCAAGCCGGTCTCGCTCCTACAAATCGGTGCTCGCAGTGCGACTTAAGGGATCAACACCGCGCGACGGGCGCCGCCAAGAATGTCGACGCCGTTGAGCACGAACTTCTGCGTGCGCACATCGATGTCGATCACCGGGATGCCGTTTTCCAGGCGGTTGTAGGTGCGGCAGGACAGCTCAAGCGTGGTGAGGGGTTTTTCGCCCATCTTCAGCTTGGCCTCGGTCAGCGATTTGAGCTTGCCGCCGACGGTGTGGTAGGTGAACCAGGTGTTGCCATCCTGATCCTGACCGGCTTCACGGACGTTCAACAAAATGTCGTCGCCCAGCTTCACGCCGAGGGAGAGCATCACTTCGGCACCGACGCCTTGCAAAATGAGGGTCGCGCCCAGCACTTTGCCGCTCTTGATCATTTCTTCGACGATGAAGCGCCCGCCCGCCATCGGTTCCATATCGAATTCGATCTTCGGCGGGGTGAACTCTTCCACCGTCGCCGACAACGGCAGGCCTTGCAGGGTGGCCGCGATGGCCTGTCTTACGCGGTTGGTAAACATTAGAGAACGTCCTCCAGGAACTGCTCGATGATTTCATCGCGGGCATTGAGTTGATAAACCATGTGTTCGTTCGGCGCGTAGCGGCCGTAGTCGATGACCACGTACCAGGTGCCGTTCTTGTACTTCTCGACGCTGTTCAATTCCGGGTGCAGGTACACGCTGCCGCCGGGGATGGTTTCGTCGGCGACCAGGGTTTGCAGCCAGTCGTTGATGCGCTTGACCTCCTGGTCCATGAACGACTTGGTGAGGTTCTTGGCCATGGCTTTCTGGCCGGCCTTGACCAGCTTGCGGCTGATCGCATCTTCCAGGCCGACGTAGCTGATGAACTTGCCGGTGATGGAACGGTTACCCAGCAGCGAGAAGCCGCCGAGGATGGTGCGGGCGTAGTAGCTGACGCCGTAGCGGTTGAGCAGATCGCCTTCGGTGGATTTGTCGAGAATGTTGTATTCCACGACGCGCGAAACGTCCTCGGCAAAGGTCACCTGATTGCCCGGGCTCTCCCATTGCTTGACCTTGGCCAAAGCCGCGATGGCCAGGCTCGAAGGCGACAGGAACACGTTTTTCTTCGCTGCCTTGGAGTAAACCGATGGCATGTTGTGCACCAGCAGGCAGCGGTCGAAACCCAGTTCCGCGCCACCCAGTTCCTGGCTGTAAGTCACCTGATCGGCGACCGCGGCATCCTTGCCGTCGAGCACCACACGGGCCTTGATGCGTTTGCCGAACGAGGCGAATTCACCGGCCACGGCTTTGGTGCTGGTGAAGCCCGGCGCGCCGATGATGGTCAGGTCTTCCGGCACGCTGCCCAGTGCCGCGAGGCCGAGCTTGCGGCCGGTCAGCGGATCGACACCGCCGATGACGTTGTTCAGCGTGTCCGCCGGGGTCGCGCCTTCTTCGACGATGACCACGTAGACCGGCACCTTGACCACTTTCAGGATCTGGAAGACCGCGTGATACAGCGTGCCTGCCTCGGTGCCGGTCGGGTCGAGCAGCGCCTGGGTGGTGAAGCTGTTGATGCGGAATGGCGCATTGCGTGGAATCAACGGGTCTGCCTTCGGCGCGGTGCCGATCAGACCGATGACGTTGTCACCCAGGCCACCCATGGCCTCGGGGGATTCGGTGGCATTGACGGTAATGCCGTTGTGCTCGAAGTTCAAAACCTCAGCCATGGTTATTCAGCCTTCTTGGCAGCAGCTTTTTTCGCTGCGGTGGATGGAGAGGCCGAATCGGCAGCCTCGGCTTTTTTCAGCTCCAGACGACCAGCGCTGCGTAGCGCACTGGCCTCCACATCGAGCAGTTGCAGTTCCTGACCGATACTCGACCAGTGGCCACCCCCGGTAGGGAATGGAAGGAGCACGGTGTACGTTTGGCGTTCTGCCATTTCTGTTTCTCCATAAACGAAAAAGCCCCTTGGGTAAGGGGCTGTCGGGTGTTGTGTTTGTTTGTATTGCGGGAAAGAAAACGCCCCGGCGGTGCGGGGCGTTTATTGGGTTTGGTCGGCGATCCATGCCGGTGGCTTTGGCCGATGCTGCACATCCGGAAAGTCAGACGATTGAGGCCAGTCGCGCAGACCCTGCCTATACGCCAGCAGCGCTGCAAACTGTTCAGCCGTCAGCGTGGCCTGGCGTGCCATTTCCTGCTCATCGCGTTGCCGCGAGACAAGCCACTCAGTGGATTGCAATACCTGATCACGCCATTCCCGTTCAAACGCGCCAGGCAGTTGTCCATCCGTGGGCGGGAGTTTAGGTCGCTTGATTAGCTCTCCGGCTTCACTCATCTGCCAATCGCAACTGATGTCTTGTGTTACTTCATACCAGCGCTCGTTATCGATCAACACCGCGTTCGAAGGGATGTCATGCACGCCCTCAATCAACTGCGTAATCACTTCACGTTCGCTATTCAAAACCAGATATTTACCCATGCTCCCTCTCAATAGCCGATGCAAAAAAAGAAATAGACGTTGGCGGTCCCTGAAGAATCAGGTGAGTAATGAGGACGGTTATTAATTGAAACCTGAGTGAGAGTTGTATCGACCGTGGCCGAGTTATTTCCCGTTCCGCGCCTTATCGCCACAGGGCATACAGCCGCTACAGGGAAAGCGATGGGGTAGTTGAATAATGCAGTCCCACCGTTGGCAATTGAGGTTGACACGCCCCACTGGATGATGAAACCGCCAAGCCAAGTGGGCAACACAATGGCTCCGTTGCCCCCCTTGATGAACTGGAAGCCAAAGCGCATTTTCTTCGGTGTGACGATCGTGCTGTCATCAACTCCCGTTTCGACCTGGACCTGAGAGGCAACCTTCGCTGTACCCTGATTGACCTCGGTTGCTTGAGCTGCGAGTGCAGCCAGCGCTGCAATGTCGATGCTTCCCTGATTAATCGGCGCGTTCCAGGCCTTGATGCACCACATCACCGCCAGGTTCCGCGGCCGGGTTTCACTTCCTCCATATTTAGAAACCGCACCGGCAGGCAGCGAGCTACCGACGGAAGTATTTGCGAACGCTACGAGTGCATTGCTTCCTGTTCCGGTAATCCCCAAGCCGGACCTTGCCCCGTGTTCGTGCTCTTCCAGTTGACCAAGCTGGCCGCTACCCAAGACACGACCAACGTCCACCCCGCGCCCATGGTCCCAACCGCGCAAAAACTCGCCACGCGATTCAGGAAGGCGAAAATTCCCTGCACCTTCGTTGCCCTGATTGAACGCCGTCCCAAGGAACGCGGCCAAGTCAGGGTAGGTCGCAATGCTCCGAACACTGCCGTCAAGCTCAAGAAAGCCGGGCGGAACCTTGTTCACCGGCAACCCGACCATACTCCCGACCGGCAGCGCCGAGACCTGCGCAATCAGCGCTTCGACTTCAGGCTTGGTGTAAGTGTCCTTGATCCCAAAACCTGCCAGTGTTTCCGGGTTCGTACCACCCGTCGCGCGGCCATACTTATCGACCGTCAGACTCTTGTACGTCCCCGCCTGAATCCCCGTCCGACCCGCAAGCATTTCAAAGCTCAGCGCCGTAGTGCCCAGCGTGATCGGCCCGTTCGTCACCAGGTGCCAAAGCGAATCACCGTTCGCCGCGCCTTCCTCGACCATCACGGTCAGGCCCGGCGTCACCTTGGCGCTGGTGTTGGCATCAGTCGCCCGCACCCAAGCGCCGTTGGCCGCAACATAAATGCCGTTGTCCTTCGCCAGCGTTTGCGCCGTCACCAGCACGCGCTGCCCGGACAGCACTGCGACGCCGTCGATTTGCTGCGCACTACTGAGCACAATGTTTTCAGTGGTGGCCACGCGAACTGATTGCTTGCCATCCAGCTTCGCCAGTTCGTCGGCGAGATACCCCATCACCCACGCCCGCGTCGCTTTGACCACCGTGTCGTCAATCAGCAACGTGACGAGCGACGCATTGCTCGTCTCGAAAATCGAACGGATGTAGAACTCTTTGCCCGAACCCGACGTCGCCAGCACCGGTTTGAACGACTCCGGGTATTTGACGATGGCGTAGAGGATGCCAGTGTCGGTCCAGAGCCCGGCCTCACGCACATACCAACCACCCTCTTCTGGCGGGATGGTCACTTCGGCGAGCAGCCAGCTCGGATTTTTCTCGTCCTGGAACAGCGCATTCAGTGGCCCGCGCCACACTTCTCGTTTAAGCGCCGTGGCGGTTGCCGCCGGGTTGTAAACCGCGCCGCCGCCGTCGCCGACCGAAATCTGCGACAGTTTGATCGGCACGCCCGCCGCCTTGCAGGCAGTTTCATAGGCGATCCCCGCATTGGTAAGCAGGGTGTAATAGTCGGCCATTTAGGACCCCTGAGGATAAATAGTGGATGTTTCAACGGCGTAGAGCCCGGCGGCCATGACGGTCTGCCCCGAGGCTTCAAGCCCTTCGATGACAATCGGATAAACCGTGGTCAGTTCGCCGCACACCGTCGCCGCGCCGATGACGTGACTGCCGAATGCGCTCAAGCCGACGGACACCGACAGAACGTCGCGCTCGCTTTTGGCGTCCGCCAGACGCCGGTCGAGGCGAGCGTCGATTTCTTCGCTGTAGGGTTGCTCGGTAAATGCCCGGACGGAAAAGCTGTAAGGCGCGCCCGGCGGTGTCTGCTCGTACCAGGCACGTACCTCGGGCATTAACCGCAATCCTTTCGCGGCGTTTTCCAGGGCCTGACGTGTCCCGGCCTGTCGCGCGGTGGGCCAGGCCAGTTCAACGGTTAAACGCTTTTCCGCCTCGGCGGCCTCGGCGCTCCATTCACTAACACCACGATCCGCTGCGAGATAAGGCAGAAATGCCAGAGGCGTCGAGGTCGGGTTCATCAGCTCGGGGAACGGCGGCGCAATGCGGTCAAGCAATGCACCGAAGCCAATATCGAGGGCTTTTTCCAACGGTGAGCTGTTGGCTGGCAACAGACTCGGGCGCGGCGTCTGGTCACTCATAGCGTGAGTACCTCGACCTCGACCCCGGTGCAGTAAGGCGCTTCAAACGCCGTCGTCACAATCGGCTCGACCGGTTCGAGAATGTCCAGTTGAACCGCGCCGGCGTTATGCAGCGTGTAGTCGATCCAGCTCGGATCGATCCGCCCTTCCAGTCGATGACAGCTCTGGGCATACGCTTGCAGTTGCTGTTGCGCGGCAACCTTGGTCAGCCCCGAATCAGGGCCGGCGTTGATTCGGGCGACGACGCGGATTTTGTAGTTTTTGATATGGGCGCTTTGCACTGTGACCCGATCCGTTTCCGGTCGGACGTCGGGCCGGGCGAAGTGCCGGCGCACGCCGTCGAGCAGGTCATCGGACGCGGTGCCATCGCCCTCCCGAGCCAGCACCGTGACCATCACCTCACCGGGCGCGGTGCGGCGTCCATTGCCGTCCTTGACCTGCGCCGCGTAGCCGTCCGGATCGAAGGTGTACGTGACCGTCACCTCGCCCGGTGCATGAGTGTCCACCTTCACCACAGGACGCTCGCCGAGGGTGAAGACCTCGCGGCGATATTGCATGCGTGAACCGGCGGCCGGTGCGTGCGGCGCCAGGTAATAACGCAACCGGGCGTCGTCGTCGCTTTCGTACACGGGCGCAATCGGCGGGAATGCCGCCGGGTCGCCAGGGTCCAGCAACTGACGCTCAAGCCCCATGTCCGCGAGGCGGGCATCGAGGTTGCTGCCAGTCGCCCACCAGGCCAGCATCTGCTTGATGCGGGCGTTGTATTTGCGTTCGTGGATTTGCAGGCGCACACAAAAGGCCTCAAGGGCCAGGGTCAGCAACTCGCTTTCGTTTTCGAGGCTGACCTTGATCTTTGCCGCCGACTCCGGAGCGCGGGCGCCGACGTACTCGACGACAAACGTCTTGAATTCGGCGAGCAAATCCTCGAACGCTTCGACGGTGACGATCGAAGGTTCGGCCAACTGGTTCTGGCCGGGTATCAACATGCTCATGTCACCACCTCGAAGGTCTGTTTGCGGTTTTGCCAGGTGCCGGCGAATCGCAGGACCAGCCCGGCGCCTTGCCGGCTGGCCACAATGACCTGCGGCTGGAAATCATCGATGCCGTTCTGCGGGTTGTAGAACGCCTGTGCCGCGTGGCTCTGGGCAAGCATCAGCAGGTCGTCGCCGAGGTTGCGGCCCAGCAGTTCCGGGATCAGCGAGCCATACAAAGGACGCTTCTGCCGGGTGCCCAACGGCGTAGTCAGCGCTCGGGTTGCGCGCTGTACAAACTGCGGCCAGTCATCGACCGCCGCCCCGGTGTTTCTTTCGATTCCGATCATGGGAAACTCTTTATGCGGTACTGATGACGCGTCCCTGGTGATCCACCACCGGGCCGCTCAGGTGCACACCGGAAGCGTCGAGTCGCAAGCCGACCGCGCCCAGTTGCAGTTCGATGACCTCAGGCGTGATCGCAAGTCTCGCCGGCCCGAGATTCAACTCGAGCGCTTCGCGAGAGCCATTGAACGCCGCCGGGCCGTTCTTCCAGTGCAAGGCATGGAGGGCGTCGTCGTAACCGCTTTCCGTACCGTCCAGATAGAGGCGACGCGTCAGCGAAGCCTGGGTCGAAGCGGGTGGAAACCGATTGCCGTTAAGCCCGAACAACGCCACGGATTGAGCGCCGCCCTCGCCGCCGCCATGGTTCAGCAACAGGCATTGCTCGCCGACCGAGGGGATACGCGACTCGCTTTGCGCCCCGGCGCTGGGGTTGAAAAAACGGATGGCCGGCGTGAGTAATTCACCGTGACTGACCCGGCAGGTATTGCTGGCCGCATCGACTTCCTGGCACACGCCGATACGACACAGGCTGTCGGTGCGCCGGTGCACGTCTTCAAGCTCGGCCTCCATCTCGGCCAGACGCTCAATGATCGGGCCAAGCTGCTGACGTAAAAGCGCATCGAACATGGCTCAGTCCTCAAGTGCGGTGTATTGGTCCGGGTCGTCGATGTTCGAGACTTCCCAGGTTTTGGCGAATTTCGGGATGCCCAGCGGGTCGTCCAGCAGCAATGCGCCGAGGTAAATCGTCTGGGTGAAGGAAAGGGTCCAGGCGAGGTACTCCTGCGAACCGCTGATGAGCGTCGACGGCAAGGCATCGATATTCATGGGCAGGTCGCATTGACTACCCGGCAGGCCCCAGCGGTTATCCGTGACCAATCCCTTGAGGACGCTCGCCAGATCAACAGCGGCCAATCCCGGGTTGTTCAGCGTTGGCGGCACAATGATTTGCAGCGAGACCGTCAAAACATGGGCGATGCGCCCGTCATGGGCGCGGTCGCCGGCTGCATTGCGTTCGATAGCGATCAGGACCCACGCCTGATCGAACGTGCCGTCGAAGTCCTGACGACTTCCGACCTTCAAACCCGGGCCAACTGCACGTAGCGCGTCGGCAATGGCAAAAAACAGACGCGACGGCTTATCGATGTCGAGGGACATAAGTGGCTTCCATTCAAATTTCGAGGCGTCCGGCTGCGTGGGTTCATGCAGCGGACCGGGGATGCCAGAACGGCAATGGGCCCGGTTTTATTGATCCGGGCGGGAATCACGCGGCGGTACTTCACACACGCCGATCCGCTTGGCCGCCCAGCGCTCATAAAGGCCAATGGCGACATCGGCGCCGGCCATCGCCGTGAGGCAACCGAACGCGCCGGCCGCCCAGATCGACATGCCGGCGGCGTACAGCAGCATGATGGCCGAGACCCCGCAGATCATGCAGGCCCCGGAACGCAAGGCCAGACGCCGCAGCAATGACCAGCCGCGAGCGCCCTCCTTGTCGGCACGCCACATTTCGCCGGTTACCCCGCCCACCAGGGCGAGCACGATGACCAGCCAGATCGGCATGTCCAGCAACGCTTGTTGCTCGTTTGTCATGTCACGCCTCCTTGGGATCGATGAGATGGGCCTCTCGGAAATGAGCCGGCTGGTTTTGATCGACGAAGAACTACAGCTTTTCAACGATCACGTTGTCGATGAAAGCGAAGTTGACGTACGGGTTCTGCTCGTTGGAAAAGGCCAGGGTCGTTTGAGACGTGATAGCCGTGAAGTCATAAGTCACAGTGCTCCACTCGACGACGCCACCCTTGGCCGTCGGCGTGTTGAAGAGCGCGGTCTGACCGGCCACTTTCACTTGCACGACACCATCACCGGATCGGTTGGCGTACAGCGAATTGCCCATGCTGAAAGTCAATCGGTACTTGGCCCCTGGCACGGTGGCAAAGTTCTGCTGAATCCCGCCGCCATTGCTGTAAACGTTGTTAGCCAGATCGACGATCACTGCGCCTTCCGCTGCAGCAGAGCCAGGGATCGAAGCGCGCATGTTGAAGTACTCGGCACCCGACAGAAAGGTCGTCCAGCCCGTGATGAAGTTGGCTTTCGCGGTCGTGTCCAGCACGCAGCTGTCGCTGCAGCCGGGTTGTTCAAAGCTGCCGTTGACCAGAAGGTTCGCCGCAGTAGCGCTACCGGCAGCACCGACAAGAGCCAGCATCAGCGGGGCAATGATTTTTTTGATTCCGTTCATGGTTGTACCTATTGAGTGAGATGTATTGATTGCGCAGCAGTTGCTGCACAGGCAGACCCCAAATGCGGGGTTGATATGCCTGACGTCAGGCAGGCATTCCAAAAAGCCCGGTCACCCAGGCTTTTCAGTAATGCGATCCTTCGCGTTGACCTTTCGGCGCTACTGGCGCGGTACGGGTCCATTCAGATTGTTTTTCCGACCGCGGTCCCTGCCCGCCGGATAACTGCTTTCGGTGCTTTACGCTGCACACCCGGGTCAGTTGCCAACCCTCTGAACCGTTGAGGCCGGTTCATCGCTGCCTTTGTGGTGGAACTAAAGAACTTCGTTTCGAGCTGCTTTGTTGAGCGGCTTGAGACAAAGAATATGCATGGATGCATATACAGTCAATGCATAAATGCATTTATTTATGCACAACAAATGCACTGGCGCATGGAAGCCCCGCAGACAAAGGCGTTGACGGTTTTCAGCAGACGAAAAAAAACCCGCTCGGTGGCGGGTTTTATCTGACAGCGATGAGGTTAGCGGGCGTACATGCCCCACCAGAAGACGTGGCCGAGGATGACAATCTGCTCTTCCTGGATCTCCTGGAAGGTGTAGTCCTCGTCCGGATGTTCATCGCGATTGAAGCTGCGCAGGCGAATCCCCGTGGGCAAGCGATAAAGCTGTTTAACCCGCAGCTGACCGTTGTGGTTGATCGCATAAAGGTCGCCATCGACGATATCGCCGATCCCGCACTTGCCGGCATTGACCCCCACAGTGGCGCCGTCGCGCAGTACCGGCAGCATGCTGTTACCACGTACCGTTACGCATTTGGCCTGGTCGAACTGCACACCGTTGTGGCGCAAACTGCGCTTGCCGAAGCGCAAGCTAGAGCGCTCGCTTTCTTCGATGACGAATCTTCCTGATCCAGCAGCCAATTCAACCTCGCGAAGAAAGGGGACCGACACCTCGTCGTCATCAACAGGCGTATCGTCGTCCCACAGGCTTATGTCCTTGAGTTCGGAATGCAATTCATCGCGAGCGGAATTGGCGGCAGGCGCGACATCCGCGCGGCCACGCAACTGATCGGTGCTCACGGCGAAGTACTCGGCGATCTTCGAAATGTGCTTATCCGAAGGATCGACAATCTTCCCGCCGAGGATCCGCGAGAGAGTGGATTGAGGCACGCCGGTGCGACGGTGAAGCTCCGTGGGGGAGATCCCGTGCTGATCGAGCAGCGCTCTTAAGACGGTAGAAACATTGCGTTTTTGCATAACGCGCATAGTGCTTGATCTTTTTTACGGAGGCAAATGCAGAATTGCATAAATCGTGCATAGACAGCAGAAATGTATCGCACAGCTTTAGTTGCCTGCGTCGGGCGGACCGCCCATGGTAACCTTGCGCCCATCGCGGAAAAGCCGGGCCGATGTCCCTCCTTTGCCCTACACCTTTCAACGAATTTGCCTGATTATCCGATGAATAAAGCACTCTCCGATCTGTCCTCTCACACGCCAATGATGCAGCAGTACTGGCGCCTGAAGAACCAGCACCCCGACCAGTTGATGTTCTATCGCATGGGTGACTTCTACGAAATCTTCTATGAAGACGCGAAGAAGGCCGCCAAGTTGCTGGACATCACCCTGACCGCCCGTGGGCAGTCGGCTGGCCAGGCGATTCCGATGTGTGGGATTCCTTACCACGCCGCGGAAGGTTACCTGGCGAAACTGGTGAAGCTCGGCGAATCGGTGGTGATCTGTGAACAGGTCGGCGATCCGGCGACCAGCAAAGGGCCAGTTGATCGGCAAGTGGTGCGGATCATCACGCCGGGCACGGTCAGTGATGAAGCGCTGCTGGATGAGCGTCGGGACAACCTGATCGCGGCGGTGCTGGGTGACGAGCGTCTGTTCGGTCTGGCAGTGCTGGATATCACCAGCGGCAACTTCTCCGTGCTGGAGATCAAGGGCTGGGAAAACCTGCTGGCGGAACTGGAGCGGGTCAATCCGGTAGAGTTGATGATCCCGGATGACTGGCCAAAGGATTTGCCGGCGGAGAAACGTCGTGGGGTTCGTCGTCGTGCGCCGTGGGATTTCGAGCGCGACTCGGCGCTGAAAAGTCTGTGCCAGCAGTTTTCGACCCAGGACCTGAAGGGTTTTGGCTGCGAGAACCTGACCCTGGCCATCGGCGCTGCCGGTTGCCTGCTCAGCTACGCCAAGGAAACCCAGCGCACCGCCCTGCCCCATTTGCGCAGCCTGCGCCATGAGCGCCTGGACGACACCGTGGTGCTGGATGGCGCAAGCCGTCGCAACCTGGAACTGGACACCAACCTGGCCGGTGGCCGCGACAACACGCTGCAATCGGTGGTCGATCGCTGCCAGACCGCCATGGGCAGCCGCTTGCTGACCCGTTGGTTGAATCGTCCGCTGCGGGACCTGAACGTTTTGCTGGCGCGCCAGACCTCGATCACGTGCCTGCTCGACGGCTACCGTTTCGAAAAGCTGCAACCGCAGCTCAAGGAAATCGGTGACATCGAGCGGATTCTCGCGCGGATCGGTTTGCGTAATGCGCGTCCTCGCGACCTGGCGCGCCTGCGCGATGCCCTCGGTGCATTGCCCGAGCTGCAAGTGGCGATGGCCGAGCTGGAAGCGCCGCACATTATTCAACTGGCGAAAACCACCAGCACCTACCCGGAACTGGCGGCCCTGCTGGAAAAAGCCATCATCGACAACCCGCCTGCCGTGATCCGTGACGGCGGCGTGTTGAAAACCGGTTACGACAGCGAACTCGATGACCTGCAATCGCTCAGCGAAAACGCCGGGCAGTTCCTGATCGATCTGGAAGCACGCGAGAAGGCCCGTACCGGTCTGTCGCACTTGAAAGTCGGGTACAACCGCATTCACGGCTACTTTATCGAACTGCCGAGCAAGCAGGCTGAATCGGCACCGGCCGACTATATCCGTCGCCAGACGCTCAAAGGCGCCGAGCGCTTTATCACGCCGGAACTGAAGGCGTTCGAGGACAAGGCGCTGTCGGCCAAGAGCCGCGCCCTCGCCCGCGAGAAGATGCTCTACGAAGCGCTGCTCGAAGACTTGATCAGCCAATTGCCGCCGCTGCAAGACACCGCTGCAGCCCTGGCCGAGCTGGACGTGCTGAGCAACCTCGCCGAACGCGCGCTGAACCTCGACCTGAACTGCCCGCGCTTCGTCGACGAGCCGTGCATGCGCATCAGCCAGGGTCGTCACCCGGTGGTCGAGCAAGTTCTGACCACGCCGTTCGTCGCCAACGACCTGAGTCTCGACGACAACACACGCATGTTGGTGATCACCGGTCCGAACATGGGCGGTAAATCCACCTACATGCGCCAGACCGCGTTGATCGTACTGCTGGCGCACATCGGCAGCTTCGTGCCGGCGGCCAGTTGCGAATTGTCGCTGGTGGACCGGATCTTTACCCGGATCGGTTCCAGCGACGACCTGGCCGGTGGACGTTCGACCTTCATGGTCGAAATGAGCGAAACCGCCAACATTTTGCACAACGCCACCGAGCGCAGCCTGGTGCTGATGGACGAAGTCGGTCGCGGCACCAGCACCTTCGACGGTCTGTCCCTGGCATGGGCTGCGGCTGAACGCCTGGCGCAGCTGCGGGCTTACACGCTGTTCGCCACGCACTATTTTGAACTGACGGTGCTACCGGAAGCGCAACCGCTGGTGGCCAACGTGCACCTCAATGCCACTGAGCACAACGAGCGCATTGTGTTCCTGCACCACGTGCTGCCCGGGCCTGCCAGCCAGAGTTATGGTCTGGCCGTTGCACAACTGGCCGGCGTGCCGAGCGAAGTGATCGTGCGCGCTCGCGAGCATCTGGGTCGACTGGAAGCCACCGCGCTGCCGCATGAAGTACCCAAGGCCGCCAAAGGTAAATCGGCCGCGCCGCAGCAAAGCGACATGTTCGCCAGCCTCCCGCATCCGGTACTCGAAGAGCTGGCCAAACTGGATCTGGACGACCTGACACCGCGTCGTGCACTAGAAATGCTCTATACACTAAAGACACGGATCTAACGCACTTGCCTGCAAGCTGTTAGAATCTCGCGCGGTTTGGGATGCTGCAGGCTAATAGCCTGGCCTGCAGACTATCGCTCCCAAACCTGGCGACCCCAACGTGAAGGGGCTCCGCTGCCGCCGCCTGAGGAGAAAATTAGAAATGACCTTCGTCGTCACCGACAACTGCATCAAGTGCAAGTACACCGACTGCGTAGAAGTCTGTCCGGTGGACTGCTTTTACGAAGGCCCGAATTTCCTGGTGATTCACCCGGATGAGTGCATCGACTGCGCACTGTGCGAACCAGAATGCCCTGCCGTGGCCATCTTCTCCGAAGATGAAGTCCCGGAAGAGATGCAGGAATTCATTCAGCTGAACGTTGAGTTGGCCGAAATCTGGCCGAACATCACCGAGAAGAAAGAATCGTTGCCCGATGCCGAAGAGTGGGATGGCGTCAAAGGCAAGATCAAAGATCTCGAACGCTGATTGACCCTGCGTTCCCGAAAAGGCCCCTTGCGGGCCTTTTTGCTTTTCTACAGGCAAAAAAGTTAGATAACGCAAAAACCTGTAGGAGCCAGCCTGCTGGCGATGGATTCAAGTGCGCCGCGCCGAGTCTATCCAGGCAGCACGCGTTATCGTTGACGACCATCGCTGGCAAGCCAGCTCCTACAGATTCTGTGTCGTGAGACAGAACCGGGATCACGCCACCCCTGTAGGAGCCAGACTACTGGCGATAGATTCAAGTGCGCCGCGTCTATCCAGACAGCACGCGTTATCGTTGACGACCATCGCTGGCAAGCCAGCTCCTGCAGATTCTGTGTCGTGAGACAGAACCGGAATCACGCCACTCCTGTAGGAGCCAGCCTGCTGGCGATGGATTCAAGTGCGCCGCGTCTATCCAGACAGCACGCGTTATCGTTGACGATGATCGCTGGCAAGCCAGCTCCTGCAGATTCTGTGTCGTGAGAGAGAACCGGGATCACGCCACTCCTGTAGGAGCCAGCCTACTGACGATGGATTCAAGTGCGCCGCGTCTATCCAGGCAGCACGCGTTATCGTTGACCACCATCGCCGGCAAGCCAGCTCCTACAGATTCTGTGTCGTGAGACAGAACCGGGATCACGCCCCCCCTGTAGGAGCCTGCCTGCTGGCGATGGATTCAAGTGCGCCGCGTCTATCCAGGCAGCACGCGTTATCGTTGACGACCATCGCCAGCAAGCCAGCTCCTGCAGATTCTGTGTCGTGAGACAGAACCGGGATCACGCCCCCCCCTGTAGGAGCCAGCTTGCTGGCGATGGATTCAAGTACGCCGCGTCTATCCAGACAGCACGCGTTATCGTTGACGATGATCGCTGGCAAGCCAGCTCCTACAGAGGGGCACGTACGCTTTTGATTCTCACCACTCATCAGGCCGAGCGTTAGCTCGCCTTCAGCTTTTGATCTGAGCGCCCCCTCGAGAGGCCGAGTGGAGGTTCTGCGCAGT
>NZ_AKJI01000062.1:0-49446 GCF_000282415.1 Pseudomonas sp. GM60 | reverse complement strand
AGGAGCGAGTGTGATTATTACCAGGCAGTTAACCCGATTGAGCCTTGCCGCCGTGTTGGTGGGCTTGAGTCTTGCGGCACACGCGCGCACCCAGCCGGATGCTTCGGCGACGGCCGATATCCGTCGGACCAGCTTCGGCGTGCCGCATATTCGTGCCGACAACGAACGTGGCCTCGGCTACGGCATCGGCTACGCGTACGCGCAGGACAATCTGTGCCTGCTGGCCAATGAGATCACCACGGTGAACGGCGAGCGTTCACGTTTTTTCGGCCCGGAGCAGTTCACGGTCGAAGAGCGCGAAAATCAGGTCAGCGACGTGTTTTTCAACTGGTTGAATACGCCGCAAGCGGTCGCTGCGTTCTGGCAGGCGCAAACGCCGGAAGTCCGCGACCTCATTGAAGGGTATGTGGCCGGTTACAACCGCTCGCTGGCGGAACGTCGCGCACAAGGTTTGCCGCAGCAATGCCAGGGCGAATGGGTGCGGGACATCACCGCGCAGGACCTGGTCAAGTTGACCCGGCGCTTGCTGGTCGAAGGCGGCGTCGGGCAGTTTGCCGAAGCGCTGGCCGGCGCCACGCCGCCCAAAGCGGTCGCGCAGAATACGCAGACCTCGGCGCAGTTCCAGCTAGCCACTGCGCGCATTCAACGCTTCGCGCTGGATCGCGGCAGTAACGCAGTCGCGGTGGGCAGTGAGCGTTCCTTCAATGGCCGTGGCATGTTGTTGGCCAACCCGCATTTTCCGTGGGTCGGCGGGATGCGCTTCTATCAGATGCACCTGACCATCCCCGGTAAACTCGATGTGATGGGCGCCGCGCTGCCCGGTCTGCCGATGATCAACATCGGCTTCAATCAACACCTGGCCTGGACCCACACCGTGGACTCGTCCAAGCATTTCACCCTGTATCGCCTGCAACTCGATCCGAAGGACTCGACCCGCTATTTGCTCGACGGCAAGTCGCTGCCGATGAAGCAGCAGACCGTGACCGTTAAGGTGAAACAGCCTGACGGGCAGACCCGTGCGGTCTCTCGCGTGGTCTACAGCTCGCAATTCGGCCCGATCGTGCAATGGCCGGGAAAACTGGACTGGGATAACCAGTTCGCCTACAGCCTGCGCGATGCCAACCTCGATAACGACCGGGTGTTGCAGCAGTGGTACGCGATGAATCGTGCAGTCAGCCTCAAGGAATTGCAGGCCTCGGTTCACAAGATCCAGGGCATCCCGTGGGTCAACACCCTGGCGGCGGACGATCAGGGGCAGACGCTGTACATGAACCTGTCGGTGGTGCCGAACGTCAGTGCCGACAAACTGGCCGCGTGCAGCGATCCACGGGCCGGGTTGCAGATGATCGTGCTCGACGGTTCCAACAGCGCTTGTGCCTGGGACATCGACCCGACAGCGGCGCAAAAAGGTATTTATGCCTCGGACGCATTACCGCAGTTGTTGCGCAAGGACTTTGTGCAGCACTCCAACGATTCGGCGTGGATGGCCAACCCGGCAAAACCGCTCACCGGTTTCTCGCCACTGATCAGCCAGGACAGCCAGCCGTTGGGCCTGCGCTCACGTTTTGCCCTGGATCGCCTGGCCACACTGAACAAGGCTGGCCCGATTGCCGCGGCCGATCTGCAACAGATGGTGATGGACGATCAGGTGTATCAGGCGACTCAAGTGATGCCGGATTTGTTGAAATTTTGCGCTGAAGACCTGGGCGCCGACGCGCCGACGCTCACACCGCTGTGTGCCAGTCTGAAAGCCTGGGACCGCAGCGCGAATCTGGACAGCGGCGTGGGGTTCGTACATTTCCAGAATGTCATGGAAGCGCTGCAGGAAGCGCCGGATGTCTGGCGTGTGGTGTTTGACCCGAAGGACCCGCAACACACGCCTCGCGGCCTGGCGGTCGATCGGCCGGAAGTCGCCAAGGCTGTGCGTGAGGCGATGCTGGCGTCGGTGGAATCGGTCAACACATCAGGACTCAAGACGGACAGCCGCTGGGGTGATATCCAGGTGGTCAGCAGCGGTGGCCAGCAGACGCCGATTCACGGCGGACCAGGCACCCTGGGCGTGTATAACGCGATTCAGAGCGTGCCGAGAACCGACGGCAAACGCGAAGTGGTCAGTGGCACCAGCTATTTGCAAGTGGTGACGTTCGACGACAAGGGACCGCAGGCCAAAGGGCTGTTGGCGTTCTCGTTGTCCAGCGACCCGGCCTCAAAGCACGCCAATGACCAGACGCTGGCCTTCTCGAAGAAACAGTTGAGTGTGTTGCCGTTCACCGAACAGCAGATCACTTCGGACCCGCAGTACCAGACACAGACAATTCGCGAGCAGGATGAAAAAGCCGCGAAGGTGGCCAAACAGTAAATCGAACAGTGTTTGCGTTCAGAAAGAAGGCCGCACCCCGCAAGGGTTGCGGCCTTCAGCTTTTAGGCGGTTGCTGCGGCATGGAATTGAGGACCGGATTGCCTTCCTTGTTGCGGGTCAGGTAGACCGGCAACACCTTGGGCAGCGTCGCCACAAGGCTGTTGAGTTCCTTGATGTTGTAGATGCCACCGAGGCGGATTGAGCCGGTGCTGCTGTCGGCGACCATCACCGGGGTGTTCAGGTAGCGATTGATCAATGGCAGGGCTTCGGACAACGCCAGGTTATCGAGCACCAGTTTGCCGTGACGCCAGGCCAGCGAGCTGTCGTTGGCGTAGGTCTGGCTGATTTGCGGCGTGAAGTCGCCGTGTTTGTAGCGCGCCTGCATCGATGGCTCAAGCCGCAGGCCATCACCCGGCAGGTCATTGTTGCTACTGACCAGAACCGAACCTTCGATCAGGTTGACGCGCACCTGATCCTCGTACATCCAGACATTGAACTGGGTGCCGGTGACCCGGATTCTGCCTTCCGCCGCCCGAACGATAAACGGGTGGTTCGCGTCGTGGCTGACTTTGAAGAAGGCTTCGCCTTTTTCCAGGCTGACGCGGCGCTGATCCTTGTAATTGCTGTAGGTCAGCTCGGTGCCAAGGTTCAGTTCGACCTGGCTGCCATCGCTCAGTGTGACCTGGCGGACCGCATTGCTGGCTTCGAAATGCTGGTACGAGTTGGGAATCCAGCCCAGGTTCCACCCGCTAAAAGCCGCCAGCGGCAACGCCAGGGCACACACGGCGGCAGCGATGCCGAACGTGCGCCAAGGCGTTGTGGGTTGGAGGCGAGCGACGGGCATGACGGTTTCGGGGCGAGGCAAATCTCCCGCGACATCCCAAATCTCCAGCATGGCCTCGTACTCGAACGCATGCAGTGGATCAGCGTCAAGCCACTGCTCGAATGCTTGCCGTTCCTCGGCCGTGCAGTCGGTGGCGTGCAAACGCATGCACCAGTGCGCAGCGGCATCGGTGATGGCGTCATATTGGGCTTGCGAGAGAGGGGTGTCGGTCATTGACTCATCCTGATTTCCTGCATTCTAACCTTGAGGGCAGTCTGCGAGAACAGCCGTCATGGCATTTACCCATCAAACGGCTGTTTATTTTCTGGACTCAAGGTGTATTGACGTGTAACTCCCGCCCGAGATGACTGATTAACCAGGCCACGCTGTCGGCATTTCCAAGTTGTACCGCCAGCCGGGTCAGTGAGTTCCTTTTGAAGGTCTCGCGAGCACCGCTCAGGTTTTCTGCACCGGTCAACGAAAGGATATGCGTTTTTACCCGATCGGTATTTTCCAAAGTAGAACTTCCCGGGTCCTCCCACTCGCCGGTGTCGGGATCCTGGGCCATGAACAGTTGTGTGTAAGGAGTCTTGAGCGACAGTGCAGTGTCCTGAAGGGTGGTCAGTGCATTCTTGAGATCAGTGGCGGTCACGCTAGCTGTGCCGATCAGCTCGGCGAAGGGTCTGACAGGGTCCAGATAAGCAATGTCCTCGGTTTTACACGCAATATGCGAAAGCTCATGCAGAAGGGTCACCGCCCGGGCATGCGTGTCGATCGGGAAGGCCGTGTCGGAAAGATGTTTACGGTAGTTGTCGAAACCGGGATAGAAGAATTTTTCTGCCAGATAGATTTTTTTCTGTGCATCGATGGGAACGATAAAACCGAATGTACTGTCTGCGCCTTCGACTACCTTGCCGACAACAAACCGATTGGACTTGGTCTTTCTGAGTGTTGGGTCCAGCAAGGCGGTAAACATGTCTCCCACGGCCTTTTCCAGTTTCTCGACATGCGCGGGCAACACCTCTGACACATCAATGAAACGCTTGATGAGTTGATGCACGGGGGTGGCTTTGTCGTCGGATGTCTTCAGCAATTGCAGGTTACGAAAGCTGTTCCAGGCATAGGTCGTTGCCTGGTCCAGCGCTTCGTCGATCTGACGAGCCTTTTGCGGGAAAACCCGTCGTATCTTCGGCATTCCCTGGGCGTCGATGTTCATGCCGTCCCAAGCCGCGTACAAAGCATCGAGCCGACGGATAAGGCCGAATTGCGGCGTCGGTGTATCCCGGTCGAGCACCCATTGTTTCGATTCGTTTTGCCGTAGATAAGGGCCGAGCGTCTGTGTGTCGGCGATGCGCCAGCGGGTGCCGCGTTTGGTCACCGGAAACACTTTGCCTTCTACCGGCCCGTAAAGTTGCTTGGTCGTCGGATGTGCGTAGAGCCCGGGTGTTGAGTCGGGCTTGAGCGAACCCAGGTCGACGTGGATGCTTTCATGACGCTTCAAGCCTGTGCGCTCGGGGGCGGTCACCTTTATGTCCTGCCATTTGCAGCGGGCATCGGTTTTTTCCGGTGTCGGTGCGGCTGGCGTGGAAGTCGGCGGTGCGTGAATGTCCAGCGATTGTCGCAACGAAGCGAGTTGAGCAATGCCGCTGATGAATTCCCTGAGGGCCGCGCCCCATTTGTGCGTTTGCAGGTCTTCGGCGGATTGTTTGATGTCAAGGTAGCTGTGGTACACCGTGACAGGGTAGGCGAGCTTGCCCATGAAAAATGAATACGCCTCGTGCAGGTCCTCGCCCAGAACGTGCTTGATGGTTGCCCATGCACTCTGCTTTTGGTTATCGGACTGACAACCGAGCAACCGGCTCAGCAACGCGGCATTGTCATGAAACAAGTGCCCGAACAGGTGCCCCTTGATTGGATTGGACGCCAGCTTGACGTCGGCATCGGTATTGTCCGTTGCCACAGGTACGGCTCTTGTAGCCCGGTTGCTGCGCGTTGCCATTCGGGTTTCGAGCAAGATCCGTTCGGGTTGCGGCAGGTTCATGAGCACCCAATCGAGCAGTGCGCCGCGGGTCTTCAGTTCTGCCAGCAGCTGGGTTTCGCTTTGGTATTCCTTGATCCCGTGCCGTGGACTGTGAGGGGCGACAAGCACCTGCGGCGCCGTGCTGTCGGCCGATGAGCCGATCAGATAGATGCCCAGCACTTTGACGGTTTGTCCGCTCCTGACACCGAGGAACTCCAGGGGCCGGATGATCGCGTGGGCGCCATCGACGGCTGCACGGGCGATGGCGTCTGGCATGTCCATGACCTGGCGGATCAGATCGAACCCGGTTTCGCTCAGGCGCTCCTGCAGTTTTTCCGCGTGGGCGTGGTGCATCAGTTGCCAGGGCAGTTGCGTGTAAAAACGCTGCCTGCGAATCGCGTTTGCCTCGGTGTCTGCGAGGGCCGCGCTGAGTATCTTCTGCTGGTGCTCACCCGGCTTCAGCTTGTGCATCAGGTCCTTGATGTAGCGTTCGTCCATGCCCTCTGGAATGACCGTGGTGTCCAGCGACGTCAGTTTGAGCGAGACAGTGTCCAGGTCCTTGAGGTGAGCCAGCGCAAAATCGGTCAGGGTCTGTTTGCCGGACGCAGACCAGGGGCTGGCGCTGATCTCGACCTGGACCTTGTCCGGATCAATGTTGAAGTCGTCGGCCTTGAGTTGTTTCTCCAGTTCATGGTGGGCGGTGCGCTGCAATGAGCGGATGCCGGTGAGGTAATCCTCGTCATCTTTGACGTTGTTCAGGTACTGCTGAAGCAGTTCGCCATGCAGGATCAGCTCTTTGATCGGCGCCTTGGCCAGCCAGGCCGGCAGCTTTTGCTGGGTGATCAGAGATTGGGCGATGTCGGTCGCACGATTCAGCCCGGTCATCGGTTCACGCAGGGCCACCAGGTTCAGCAGGCTGGCCAGCGGCACGGGGGAGAGCGGGGTGGTCAGCGCGCGGGTGACGAAGGTCTGGTCCAGATCAACAAAGGGCCTTTGCACATTGTCGAGAAAATGCCCATGGACCTGTTGCAGCGGCGCCAGTGTGTAGGCCCTGCCTGGCGCTCGCTCGCTACGGCCGAGGTTTTCCAGAAGCATGGAACGATGATTCTCGTCTTTAAGGCGTCGTTCGAGCTCTTCCTTTAGCGGCGTCAGTGCCTTGAAGGCTTCAAAGCCCAGTGCCGGCGTCCACAGAATGGCCTTGCCCGAGTGCAGCGGATCCAGGCCGCCGCGTTCTGTTAGGACAAAACAGCTGGCCAGTTTCAGTGGGGTTGCCGCGGTGCCGGCCTTCAACGCCAGGGAAAAGACCTCCGGCAAAAAACCGTTCAATGCCGCTCGGTCCGCGCGTGTAGGCGTATCGAGAACGGTTTTGATGATCGCCTGTTCTGCCGCACCCAGGGAGCGTGAGACGGCGCGAAGCTTCAATTCACTGTGCAGTGCCGTTGACAGCGTATGGGTAAAACTCGATTGCAAACTTGCCAGTGATAGGTTGACCAGGCTTTGCGCATCGGTGAACGTGCGGGTTGCCGGGGGAATGGCCGGGTGTTTTTCCAGGACTTGATCGAGCGCCTGTTCGACCGAGCTCAGCAGCGACAGCTCCCCTTTGGCCGACTCGGCGCGCACGGTGGCCGGTTGCATGTACACGTCTCGGTCCGGCCGTGTGCTCCAACGTCCTGCGGCTTCAGCCCGCAGCAAGCGGCGGTCGATCAATCCCCGGACGTCCAGGGCGCTGTCGAGCAAGGCGTGAGGCTCCAGCGTGCCTTCGCTTTCGCGGTAACGGCTTAAGGCATGGCTGAGGTTTTGCCGTTGTTTATCAATGATGTCAGTCATCAAGCGGGCAAACACCGAGCCGACGACAGGTTCACCGACGATCACCCGATCGTTTGCTTCCAGTCCAAGAAACGTATTGCGTTCGTCCAATGACATGAAATTGAGCAGCGCGTGTTCATGCCCTTCGCTATCGAGCAAAGGCAGGACAACATTCTTCACCTCTGGCAAGTTGCTTGTGGCCACGATGCCTCGGAAAGGGTTGTACAAGAAACTCAGCGTGTCTGCTCCGCCGATCATCAAGGTCGAGGCCAGTTCCGCGACATGTTTCAAGGGGGCGGTGACTCGCACTTTCTCGATGCGAAGGGGATCGTTCGCGGCCGGTGCAAGGCTGACATTCATCAGTCGCAGGTATTGCTCTGTCGTCAAAGTGCCCTGTTGGTGCTGATTTAGCAGCCTCGCGTGAAAAGTGTCTTGCAGGCCCTCGGTGAAAAAAGCGCGGCGCGACAAGCCATTGCTCATGAGCGAGTCCCAGAAGGTCTCGAGCAGGCTATGCAGGTGAGGCGTAAAACCTTGCGCGATTTTTTTTACCGCGCTTTCCCAGGTCTGGTTATCGGCATTGCTGCTGGTGGCGTGCTCGGGATGGGTAAATACCCAGGAGGCGCCCGTCGGCCACTGATTCGTCAGGTAAAAATGCAGGAGGGCCTCGCTCAGTGACATCGTTGCAATCCCATGGGGCGTTCCACGGTGATCAAACGCAGAACCCGTACTGACAAAACTGTTCAGCCGCGTCAGACGCTGGTCCAGTTTGGGGAATGGCTTGGACAACGCGTGCTTGATGAGGTCGTCCAGCATTGATTGCAAGGTGGGCATCTTGACCAACTCGTCCGCCATCGCCTTGATGTTTTGTTCCTGCTGTTGCTTGAGCGTGAGTTCCTGATCTTCGAATACCGCGCCTTCGATTTCGCGAGTGGAGATATCGAGTGCAGCGGCGGCGGCCAAGGGCAGGCGTTGTTCGATGGAGTGGAAGCGCAACAGTTCACTTTTTTCAGTGGCCTGTGCCAACCATTCTTTGAGTTTGTTTTTGAGGTCGGCCATGCCCGCAAATTTGATCAAGCCTTTGCACGGTGTGAAGAGCGTGACCGCGCCATTATCGGGTCGGCTCATGGCAAAGGCGCCGGCCAAAGGAATGCCGGCCTTGCCGGGCAAAGACAGCAGCAGCTGGAAGGCCTGCATCGGTTTTTCATGGGTTATGCGGGCTGCCTGGGTCGGCTTGTAAACCGTGTTCAACCAGTTCAGATCGTCCAGGGTAAAGCCCTGCGCGGTTTCCCGTTCGCCAAGTAGCCCGGCAGTGGATGCAGACAAGGCTTCGTCAAAAAAATACGGCAGTGCAGGTGTCGTCATGATGTTTCCTCGATGGACTGCGGCGGTGTTCAGCGCAGTTCGTTGGGTCGAGGGGCAACAATAGGGGGCGGGAAAAGGCGGGGTGCGGTACATATTGCTTGCGCGAGAGACTTGACAGGAAGCCGGTAAAAAAGCGCTTAATCGACCTGTCGCCCGCCTCTAAAAATAACACTGGAGCTTCAGATGACCGCTTCGCCTGAAATGGCAGTCAGTTCGGCCAACTCAACCCTGGATTTTGATTCTCTCGTCCTTTTGCTCGAACGCATTTTCGTTCGTCACGGCACCTCCGCCGAAGTCGCCAGGGCACTGGCCCTCAACTGCGCCGGTGCCGAACGTGATGGTGCCCACAGTCATGGCGTGTTCCGCATTCCCGGTTACGTATCAACGCTGAAAAGCGGCTGGGTCAATGGCCAGGCCGTGCCGGTGGTTGAAGACGTGGCCTCGGGTTTTGTCCGGGTCGACGCCGGCAATGGCTTCGCCCAACCGGCGCTCGCCGCTGCACGTGCCTTGCTGGTAGAGAAGGCCCGCAGCGCCGGGATCGCGGTGTTGGCGATTCGTAATTCCCATCACTTCGCGGCGTTGTGGCCGGACGTCGAGCCGTTCGCCTATGAAGGGCTGGTGGCGTTGAGCGTGGTCAACAGCATGACCTGCGTGGTGCCGCACGGCGCCGATCGACCGCTGTTCGGTACCAACCCGATTGCCTTCGCCGCTCCGCGCGCGGACGGCGATCCGATTGTCTTCGACCTGGCCACCAGCGCCATCGCCCATGGCGATGTGCAGATCGCCGCACGCAAGGGTGAGCGCTTGCCCGCGGGCATGGGCGTGGACGGCCTCGGTCAGCCGACCCAGGACCCGAAAGCGATTCTGGAGGGTGGGGCGTTGCTGCCGTTTGGCGGGCACAAAGGTTCGGCGTTGTCGATGATGGTGGAGCTGTTGGCGGCGGCGCTGACCGGCGGCAATTTCTCCTTCGAATTCGACTGGAAAAACCACCCTGGTGCCAAGACGCCATGGACCGGCCAACTGTTGATCGTGATCGATCCGAGCAAGGCCGCCGGGCAGAGTTTTGCCGAGCGCAGCCAGGAACTGGTGCGGCAGATGCACGGTGTGGGGCTCAAACGGTTGCCGGGTGATCGCCGCCATCATCAGCGCGCCAAGTCCAACGCTGAAGGTATTCAGCTGGATGCGGATACGCTGGCGAATCTGCGCGAACTAGCCGGAATCTAGCGTCAAAACACGGATTTTGTAGGAGCCGGCTTGCTGGCGATGGCGTCCTTGAGATCGCTATCGCCAGCAAGCCGGCTCCTACAGTGAATTGCGTTTAGCCTGTGCCCTCGTATTAACGACGACCTAACAGCAACCCGACAACCAAACCGAAACCGGCGGAAATCGCCACGGTTTGCCACGGATGACCACCGATATAGGTTTCTGTCGCTTCGACCGCAGGCAAGGTCCGGTCACGAACGCGGGTCACCGAGTCCCGCGCCTGCTGGAGTTTCTGGGCGATTTGCCCACGGAGCGTGTCCGCTTCCTCACCGACCAGTGAGGCACTGCTTTTCAGCAACTTTTCCGACTCTTCGATCAGCGCCTGAAGCTCGCTGAACGCTTGATCCTTGATTTGGTCTTCGGCGGCTTGTGCGGCGGTTTTCCGAGCCATTGGGATACTCCTTGCAGGTGAGTGGGCAGTGAACAATGGAGTCTGCGGCGATTGAAAAAGTTGCAGCGATTTTACCTGCGCAGGCCCTCCTGTAGAAAAATCCTGCGCAGGACATTTCTTCCTACAGTGTAAGATGTCGCCTATTTACGCAGCAGGTAACTCCCCATGAGCTTCAATCTGGCCGACAAACCCCTTGCCGAGCGCGCAGCGCTTGAAGACGAGAAATCCCGTCTGTTCGAACTCTGGCAGAACAACCTGGGCAAAGCCAAAGGCGAGGCCGCACGCTTGTTCGGCGAACGCGCCAAGCGCAAAGGCAAATGGGCCGAGTGGGTCCGTTCCGAACTCGATGGCATGTCGCCTCCGGAATTCGCCAACATGGTGCGCAGTGAAGTCAATCGGTTGATGGCGGCCAAATAAGGCCGGCTTCACGCAAAAATCGTGACAATCGCCTCACGTACTTTCAACACCACCGGATCGAGCTGCGTGCTGGTACGCCAGCCCAGCTCGATCGGGTAACGCGGCAATGCCAACGGGCAGGGCAGCAGCGTCAACCCGCTGAGCGCGGCGATGCTTCGGGCGGCATGTGCCGGGATGGTCGCCACCGCCTGGCTGCCCTTGAGCAGATGCGGCAACGCCGCGAAATGCGTGGTCGAAGCGCATACCCGCCGGCTCAGGCCCAATGCGGCCAATCCTTCGTCGGTGATCCCGATAAAACCACCCGATGACACCAGAATATGTTCACGGGTGACGAACTCATCAAGGTCGATGGTTTGTTGTCCCGCGGCCAGACTCGTCGGGTCAACCAGACACAGATAATCGCCTTCCCCCAGCACCTGACGACTCAGCAACCGTTCGGCAAACCCGCCGGCCGTGATCGCCAGGTCGATGCTGCGCTCCATCAACGCGTGGGCGACGATCTGACTGTGGGTCTGGCGGAAGATCAGCCGTAACTTCGGCGCGCAACGGGCGATCTCTTCGATCAAGCGGCGGCCGTAGGCAATTTCGAAATCATCCGACATGCCCACCGTGACCGAACGCCCTTCGTAGTGATGGGCGGCCGGATCAACCATCGCCAGGCTTTGTCGGCATTTGTTCAGCGCGTCGCTGACCACCGGTTTCAACTGATTGGCCCTGAGCGTCGGCGCCAGGCCTCGGCCGGTGCGCACAAACAACTGATCGCCATACACCTCGCGCAGTCGGCGCAACGCCGCGCTGACCGCCGACTGCGTGACGCCTAGACGCAACGCCGCACGGCTGGCGCTGGACTCTTCATGCAAGGCTTCGAAGACTTTGAGCAGGTTGAGATCGACGGTGGCGATATTCATGGCGTTCATATCATTCAGCAGCGAACGGGGCTTTGTTCATGATCCGGTAGCGCCTGAGAATGAGCAACACCCGATTCGAATGGAGTTACTGCAATGCCCAAGTCAATCGTTGCTGCACTGCAAATCGGCGCACTGCCCGGCGGCAAGGCCGAGACCCTGGAACAAATTCTCTCGTACGAAAACGCCATCCTTGAAGCCGGCGCGGCGCTGGTGGTCATGCCCGAAGCGTTGCTTGGTGGTTACCCGAAAGGCGAGGGGTTCGGCACGCAACTGGGTTATCGCCTGCCGGAAGGTCGAGAAGCATTTGCCCGGTATTTCGCCAATGCCATCGACGTGCCAGGCGTAGAAACCGAAGCGCTGGCCGGGTTGTCGGCGCGCACCGGGGCCAATCTGGTGATTGGCGTCATCGAGCGCGCCGGCAGCACCTTGTATTGCACCGCGTTGTATTTCGATCCGCAGGCCGGACTGGTCGCCAAACACCGAAAACTGATGCCCACGGGCACCGAACGGCTGATCTGGGGCAAGGGCGATGGCTCCACTTTGCCGGTGATCGACAGCCAGGTGGGGCGTATCGGCGCGGTGGTGTGCTGGGAAAACATGATGCCGCTGCTGCGCACCGCCATGTACGCCAAAGGTGTGGAGGTGTGGTGCGCGCCCACGGTGGACGAGCGGGAGATGTGGCAGGTGAGCATGCGCCACATCGCCCATGAAGGGCGCTGCTTTGTGGTCAGTGCCTGCCAGGTTCAGGACTCGCCGCAAGCCCTGGGCGTAGAGATCGCCAACTGGCCGGCGGACCGGCCGTTGATTGCCGGCGGCAGCGTAATCGTTGGCCCGATGGGCGACATTCTGGCCGGGCCGCTACGCGGCGAGCGCGGACTGCTCACCGCCGAAATCGACACCGACGACCTGATCCGAGCGCGTTACGACTACGACGTCGTCGGCCATTACGCGCGCCCGGATGTGTTTGAGTTGACTGTGGATGAGCGCGCCAAACCCGGTGTCCGCTTCCTCTGACACACCACCCCCTGTAGGAGCCAGCTTGCTGGCGATGGCGGCCGAATAATCAACGCAAGTCTCACGGCCGCCATCGCCGGCAAGCCGGCTCCTACAGAGTGGCGGGTTAACCTTTGGCCGGGACATCCGGGTTTTCCATGACCTGGAGGATCGAGGCTTCCGGGTCGAAATCGTCTTCTTCCAGCTCGATGAATTCCTCAGGCAGGAAGATGTTCAGCACGATAGCGCACAACGCGCCGACGGTAATCGGCGATTCAAAGATGTTATGCAGCGCCTTGGGCAGCTCGCGTAATACCTCCGGTACGGCCGCCACACCCAAGCCCATGCCAAGGGAAATCGCCACGATCAGCATGTTGCGCCGATGCAGGCCGGCTTCGGCGAGGATCTTGATCCCGGCCACTGCAACGGTGCCGAACATCACCAGTTCAGCGCCGCCGAGCACCGGTTTCGGCATCAGTTGCAGCACCGCGCCGATCATCGGGAACAGCCCCAGCACCACCAGCAGGCCGGCAATGAAAAACGCCACGTAGCGGCTGGCCACGCCGGTCAGTTGAATCACGCCGTTGTTCTGCGCGAAGGTCACCATCGGCATGCTGTTGAACACCGCCGCCATGGCCGAGTTGAGGCCGTCGGCGAGCAGGCCGGATTTGATCCGGCGAATGTAGATCGGGCCTTTGACCGGCTGCCGGGAAATCATCGAGTTGGCCGTCAGGTCACCGGCCGCCTCCAGCGGCGACACGAGGAAAATCACCGCCACCGGCACGAACGCCACCCAGTCGAAGTTGAAACCGTACTTGAACGGCACCGGCACGCTCATCAGCGGTACGTCGGGCATGCTGCCGAAATCCACTTGGCCCATGAGCCACGCCACGAAATAACCGAGGGTCAGGCCGATCACGATGGCGCCGAGGCGCAGGAACGGCACATCAACACGGTTCAGCACAACGATGGTGCCCAGCACCAACGCAGCCAACGCGAGGTGACTGGCGGCGCCGAGATCCGTCGCGCCGAAGCCGCCGGCGATGTCGGTCATGGCGACTTTGATCAGCGACAACCCCATCAACGTGATGATCGTCCCGGTTACCACCGGCGTGATCAGCATCCGCAATTTGCCGATGAACTGGCTCAACACCACTTCGATGAACGCGGCGAAAAAACACACGCCAAAGATTGTCGAAAGGATCTCATCAGTACCGCCGCCGCGGGCCTTGACCATGAAACCGGCGCTGAGGATCACGCTGATGAACGAGAAACTGGTGCCTTGCAGGCACAGCAAACCGGAACCGATCGGGCCGAACTTCCGCGCCTGGACGAAGGTGCCCAGCCCCGAGACAAACAGCGCCATGCTGATCAGATAGGGGATTTCGCTTTGCAGGCCGAGGGCGCTGCCCATGATCAGGGTCGGGGTGATGATGCCGACGAAACTGGCGAGTACGTGTTGCAGGGCGGCGAAGACGGTGGCGGTCAAATGAGGGCGGTCGTCGAGGCCGTAGATCAGGTCGTTGTGGCGCGGGGCAGGGGCTTTTTCAGAGGCGGTCATGGTGGTTTGCGTGCCGAAAGGCGGGCCGGGTCAGAAAATGGAGGCGCAGGATGCCAGAAAATTCATCGACTTACACAAAACCCTTGTAGGAGTGAGCCTGCTCGCGATAGCGGTGTGTTAGCCAACATTTGTATCGACTGACACACCGCCATCGCGAGCAGGCTCGCTCCTACAGGGTTTGTGGTGTTCTTCAGGTGAACGCTGCCAGCAAATCCTCTTCAAAGGCTTTCTGCGCATCCCCCGGCACCTGCGCACGGTGGCGGGCCAGATGGAATGCCACGTCGAAACTCATATCGCTGCGGCGCACGGCCCTGAGCAATCCTTTGTCCTCCCAACTGCGGGCAAAGTGGCTGGGCAGGTAACCGACATGCTTGCCGGACAGAATGAAGGCGAGGGTGCCTTCGACCTGTTCCGAGCGCGCCGAGCACCGTTTGCCCTGAAAGGGCTCGTCGCTGCGCAGAAAGCGGTAAGGGTGATCCACCCGGTCGCACGCCTGCAACGCTTGATCGTCCGGTGCCTCGTCGGTGAACAGCGGATGGCCGGCGGCGCAATACAAGTGCTGGGTTTCGCTGAACAGTTCGCGGTAGTCAAACGCGCTCTGCACCTGTGAGAAATAGCCGATCGCCAGGTCCAGCCGTTGTTGCAGCAGCAAGCGCTCCATCTCGCCGGGCATAGCGCTGATCAACTCGATGCGCACCGACTCATCGCGCTCGCGAAAGCGTCGGATCGCCTCGGCCACCCGTTGCAGCACCGATTGATCCACGGCTTCGGACAGCCCCAGGCGCACCTCGCCGATCAGCCGGCCGGCCACGCCATTGGATTGATGACGGAACGCTTCAATGGATTCAAACAGTCCGCGTGTCGCGGTCAACAGTTGTTCGCCTTTGGGGGTGATCCTGAATCCGCCCTTGCCGCGACTGCACAGCCGATAGCCAAGCCGGGTTTCAAGCCTGGCCATTTGCTGGCTGATGCTCGACTGGCTCAGGCCCAATTCACCCTGGGCTGCGCTGAAACCGCCGCATTCCACCACGCTGACGAACAGGCGCAGCAATTGCAGATCCACATCGTGAAGCTGGCCGAGCATCAAACATTACTCCGCAATAAAGTCAGGGTAACTGACTTGGTATTTTTCCAATGTATCCGACGACGCATGCTGGGGCCACTTCCTCTGGTCAGGTGTTCGTCATGGCTCCTCTATTCAAGCTGTGTTTACCCGCGCTGTTCCTTGCCGCCTCCGTGTCGGCCCATGCCGAGGAGAAGGTCGTCAATCTTTACAGCTGGGCCGATTACGTGGCCCCGGAAACCTTGCAACGTTTCGAGCAGGAAACCGGCATTCACGTGCGCTACGACACCTTCGATTCCTCGGAAGTCCTAGAAACCAAGTTGCTCACCGGCGGTAGCGGCTATGACGTGGTGGTGCCGTCGTCCAGCGTGCTGGCGCGAGGGCTGGCGGCGGGTGCGTTGAAGGCGATTCCCCATGAAGGCCTCAAGGGCTACGCCAACCTCGATCCGGACTTGCTGGAAAAACTCGCCGCGGTCGATCCCGGCAACCGCTACGGCGTGCCATATACCTGGGGCACGCTCGGACTCGGGATGAATGTGGATGCGGTGAAAAAGCGCTTACCGGATGTGCCGCTCAACAGCCTCGACTTGCTGTTCAAACCCGAATACGCCAGCAAGCTGAAAGATTGCGGCGTGGCGATCATCGATTCGCCGCAGGAAGTGATCGGCCTGGCGCTGCACTACCTCGGTAAAGATCCCTACAGCACCGACAAGTCCGATCTGTCAGCCGCCGAGGCGTTATTGCATCAGTTGCAGCCGAATGTGCTGTACGTCGCCAGTGGCCGGCAAATCAACGACCTGGCCAACGGCAGCGTCTGCCTGGCCTTGACCTACAACGGTGACGCGAGCATGGCCGCCGATCAGGCGCGCAAGGCCAACAAACCGTATGAAGTGGCGTACCGGATTCCCAAGGAAGGCACGCTGGTCTGGCAGGACAACCTGGCCATCCCCAAGGACGCGCCGCACCCCGAAGCCGCTCGCGTCTTCATCGAGTTCATGTTGCGTCCCGAATCCGTGGCGGCGCTGACCAACACGCTGTTCTTTGCCACCGCCAACCAGGCCGCCACACCGCTGGTGGATGAGGCGGTACGCAGCGATCCCGACATTTACCCGCTGGCCGATGTGCGCGAACGGTTGTACGCCGACCGCAGCATGAGCCTCAAGGACATGCGTCAGCGCACCCGTTTGTGGACCACTTTCCGTAGCCGCCAATAAATAAACAAGAAGGAGCACCTGATGGACGTCCCAGTGCAAAACGATCAGGCCATGACCCGCGACAGTCTCTACGGGACTGCCGCCGAAAGTACCTACGCCGGTATCACCAGTTTCATGCGTCGCCGGTACAGCCGCGACTTGCGCGGTGTCGACGTGGCCGTCAGCGGCGTGCCGTTCGATACCGCCACCAGCAACCGTCCCGGCGCGCGTTTCGGACCGCGCGGCATTCGTGCGGCGTCCACCGGGATCGCCTGGGAGCGCCATTGGCCATGGACGTTCGACCCGTTCGATCATCTGGCGGTGATCGACTACGGTGATTGCGACTTCGATTACGGCTCGCCGCATTCGGTGCCGGAAAGCATTGAAGCCCACGCCGAGCACATTCTGAATGCCGGTTGCGCGATGCTGACGTTCGGCGGCGATCACTTCATCAGTTATCCATTGCTCAAGGCGCATGCCCGTAAACATGGGGCGCTGTCGTTGATTCACTTCGACGCGCACAGCGACACCTGGCCGGATGAAGAGGGCAAGCGCGTCGATCACGGCACGATGTTCTGGCACGCGGCCAAGGAAGGTCTGGTGGCCCCGTCGCGCTCGGTGCAGATCGGTTTGCGTACCACCAATGACGATCCTCAGGGCTTTCAAGTGCTGGATGCACGGCAAGTGCATCGGCGTGGGGTGGACGCGATTGTCGAAGCGATTCGCGCACGGGTCGGCGACAACCCGGTGTACCTGACGTTCGACATCGATTGCCTCGACCCGGCCTTCGCACCCGGCACCGGCACACCGGTGTGTGGCGGTTTGAGCACGGTGCAGGCGCTGGAAATCCTCGGCGGCTTGCGCGGGATCAATCTGGTGGGAATGGACGTGGTGGAAGTGGCGCCGGCCTACGACAGTGCGGACATTACCTCACTGGCGGCGGCGACGTTGGCGATGGAGATGCTGTGTCTTTATGCGGCGAAGCATAAGGTCGATCAATAACCGTGCTGACGCCATCGTCGGCAAGCCGGCTCCTACACGATTGCGCCGAACACAACAGATGTGAACGCCGCAAAACTTGTAGGAGCCGGCTTGCCGGCGATGCTTTTTCAGGTGACCGGGATTATTGGCAGATCCAGGGTTTCGCCCCCGCTAAACCGTGCAAAAGAACCAGCAATGGACTCATGCGGCACACCTTTCGCCACTTCGCTGATGCCATCCAGCCGCGACAACTGATCGGCACTCAACTGCACATCCAACGCGCCCAATGTCGCGTCCAGCTGCTCACGCGTACGCGAACCCAGAATCGGAATCAGCGCCGTGGTCGAGCGTTTGGCTTTTTCCCGCAGCCAGGCAATGGCCACGTGCGTCGGGCTAGCGTCCAGCTCCGCCGCGACTGCAAGCAAGGTGTCGAGCAGGGCGGTTTCGCGGGTACTTTTTTCGGCGTGTACCAGCATGCCCAGTTTGGCGGCACGGTTGTTTTCGTCACTGGAGCGGTATTTTCCGGTCAGGAACCCGCCACCCAGCGGCGACCATAAGGTCGCGGCCAGCCCCAACGCTTCGGCCATCGGCAGTTGTTCACGTTCAGCTGTGCGCTCGGCGAGGCTGTACTCGACCTGAATGGCGGCAATCGGCGCAAAACCGCGAACTTCAGCCAGCAGGTCGGCGCGGGCGATGCGCCAGGCCGGGAAGTTCGACAGCCCGGCATAATGAATCTTACCGGCGCGCACCAGATCATCAAAACCACGGAGGATTTCTTCCGTGGGCGTGACACCGTCGCTCATGTGCGCCCAGAACAGGTCGATGTGGTCGGTCTTGAGCCGTGTCAGGCTTTCTTCCACGGCGCGGACCATGTTCTTGCGGTTGTTGCCGGTGTGGGAAATGCCTGCGGCCGGTGTAGTCCCCAACGTGTATTTGGTGGCGATGACCAGGCGATGGCGCTCTGTGGCGATAAACTCGCTGAGCATGGCTTCCGACTGACCACCCTGATAGCCATTGGCGGTGTCGATGAAATTACCGCCGGCCTCCAGGTAGCCATCAAAGATGCGCTTGGCTTCATCGCGCTCGGCACCATGACCCCAACCGGTACCAAAGTTACCGGCACCCAGCGCCAGTTCCGCAACGCGCAAGCCGGTTTTTCGGCCGAACACTTTGTAATGCATGGGATGACTCCTGAAGGAAGACGCTGCGGATCAATATAAATGTCGAAAGACATGTATTTAAGATGATGCTAGTCATGTATTCAGTCAAGGTGCTTTTTCATGAGTGGCAAAACGGGCCCGTGGTTACTGCCACTTTCTGACAGGGGGCTCTGCTAATCTGCGACATCCTTTCCGAAAAGAGCCTGCCGATCGTGTCTCGCACCACGCGTTTACTGACCCTGTTGCAAGTGCTGCGCGGCAAAAGTCGTCCGGTCACGGCGGCGACACTCGCCAGCGAGCTTGAGATTTCCGAGCGTACGCTCTATCGCGACATCGCGGAACTCACCGCACTGGGCGCGCCGATCTACGGTGAGGCGGGGATCGGTTACGTGTTGCGCAGCGGTTTGTTCCTGCCGCCGTTGATGCTCAATGCCGATGAAACCGAAGCCATCGTGCTGGGGCTGCGTTACGTGGATCAGCGCGGCGATGAAGTGTTGAGCAAAGCGGCAGCCGATGCGTTGGCCAAGATTGCTGCGGTACTGGCGCCCGAAGCGCTGGACGCTCTGCGCAACCCGACGGTAATGCCGGGCCCGCCCGGTTATGGCTTCGCGCCAAATGCCGTGCCGCTGAATGCGTTTCGCCAGGCGATTCGCGAACAGGCCAAGCTGCACATCGACTATGCGGACGCACAGCAAGTGCCGAGTCAGCGGCTGATCTGGCCGCTGGCGCTGGGGTTTCTCAATGAAGTGCGGATCATCGTCGCCTGGTGTGAGTTGCGCGGCGCCTATCGGACTTTTCGTACCGACCGGATTTCGGCGGCGAGCGAGCAGGGCGAGCGTTATCCGGGGCGGCGCAGCGATCTGCTGCGCACCTGGCGCAAGCAGATGCAACTGGATGAAGCGGGGCGTTTCACTCCTGACAAGAACTGACACAGGCGTGTTCTAGCATGGCGTCAGAATCAACCAACAAGGAGCTGTCACCATGTCCCATCCTGCCTCTGCACTAGCGCCCGCCATCGCCGCTTACATTGCTGCCGCCAATGCCCGCGACACCTCGACGGTCGCCAGTTTTTTCGCTGAGGACGCCAATGTGTTCGATGAAGGTCAACACCGGATTGGCACCCAGGCTATCGCCCAATGGATGCAAGACACCGCCCGGCGTTACCAGCCAAGGGTCGAAGTGCTCGACGTGCAACAGCGCACCGGCAAGGTGTTGGTGCACAACCTGATCTCCGGGACGTTTCCCGGCAGTCCGCTGGAGCTGCGCTACATGTTTCGCCTGAACGAGCAGGGCAAGATCGCCCGGCTGGACATTTCACTGTAGATGTCGCGTCACGATGGCATACTGCCGCGCATGAATGCCGACTCCCCGTTAAGCGCCTGGCAACACGCCATCGAACAGAAGGGCTTCGTCCAGGACGAAGCCCAGGAACATGCCGTCTGGGCGTTGCAAAAATGCTATGAAGCGTTGCATGAAGGTCAGACGCCGGTCACGGGCGTGTACCTGTGGGGCCCCGTCGGGCGTGGCAAGACCTGGCTGATGGATCAGTTTTACCAAAGCCTGCAGGTCCCGGCCCGGCGCCAGCACTTTCACCATTTTATGGGGTGGGTGCATCAACGCTCGTTTCAGCTGACCGGCACCGCCGATCCGCTCAAGGCCCTGGCCCGCGAGCTGAGCGAAGAAGTTCGCGTGCTGTGTTTCGATGAGCTGTTCGTCAACGACATTGGCGACGCAATCATTCTCGGGCGCTTGTTTCAGGTGATGTTCGAGGAGGGCGTGGTGGTGGTTTGCACGTCCAATCAGCCGCCGGACATGCTGTACGCCGATGGCTTCAACCGCGATCGCTTCGTGCCCGCGATCGAGGCGATCAAGCAGCACATGCAGGTGATCGCGGTGGATGGCGGCGAAGATCATCGCCTGCATCCCGGCGCTGGTTTGCAACGCTATTGGGTCGCCGCGCCCGGGCAACCCGGCGCGTTGGAGGATGTGTTCAAGGCGCTGACCGCCGGCCAGTCAGTCTCCAGCGAACCGATCAAGGTCGGTTACCGCTCGCTGAATGTGGTGCAGGCCAGTGAAACCGTGCTCTGGAGCCGTTACGCCGACCTCTGTGAGCAACCCTTTGCCGCCATGGATTTCATGGCCCTGTGCGACACCTTCAGGGCTATTCTGTTGAGTGACGTGCCCAACCTCAGCGCGCAAAAACGCGCCGGCCGCATCGCCCGTGGCACCGAAGACGGAGTCGAGCGGGTGGTGGCGGGTGATCGCGAGTTGCCGCAATTGTCGGTGCACGACGACGGTGTGCGGCGCTTCATCGCGTTGGTGGACGAATGCTATGACCGCAAAGTGCCGTTGTACCTCGAAGCCCAGGTGCCGATGGAATCGCTCTACACCGAAGGCTATCTGGAATTCCCGTTCCGCCGCACACTCAGTCGCCTACAGGAAATGCAGCTGCAACGTTTCGCCGACGCTTGAACCCAAGGAGCCGCGAACATGAATCAGCCCTTGTCCCACCATTTGCTGACCATGGCTTATCAGAACGCCTGGGCCAATCATCGATTGGCCAAGGCCTGGAGCCAGTTGAGCGCAGAGGAGCTGGCGGCGCCGCGCGTCAGTTTCTTCCCCAGCCTGCGTGCGACCCTCAACCACATCCTGACCTGCGACTGGTTTTACATGGATGCGCTGGAACGGGAGTTGCGTGGCGATGTTCCGCATCCTGAATGCACGGTGTTCTTCAACAAAGACGAGCCGTTCACCGCTGCCGCTGACCTGCAGCGCGAACAGGCCCAGGTTGACCGCCGCCTGATCGCCTATTGCGAGCAAATGCGCGACGCCGACCTGGGCAAGATCGTGACAATCGCCCGAGACACGCCGCAATTCGACAGTCGTTTGCGCCTGCTGTCTCATCTGTTCGAGCATCAGATCCATCATCGCGGGCAGGTACACGCCATGCTCAGCGGCACGTCGGTTGCGCCACCACAACTGGACGAGTTTTTCTGCGCGGGGGAGTCGGGCCTGAGGGCTGCGGATTTCGCCGAACTGGGGTGGACCGAAGCATTGATCTGGGGGTATTGAAAGCGGATTTTCCCTGTGGGAGCGAGCCTGCTCGCGATGGACGTCAACGATAACGCGGGCTTGCTTTTTAAACGCGACGCTCTCAGGCTCATCGCCGGCAAGTCGGTCACGCTCCCACAATCGAGGATGGAAATGGAATCCGCAGAAATTCTAGTGCTTCAGGCCAGTTACACCAATCCGGTGCATGCCGAGGCGATAGGTCAGGTGTTGAATCATTACGCCGAGGACCCGATGGGTATCGGTCATTCTTTGCCGGCCGAGGTGCTGGAGCACCTTCCGGGGGAACTCGCCAAACGTCCCCATGCGTTCAGCGTGCTGGCTTTCGTCGGGGGCGAACCGGCAGGGCTGGTCAATTGCTTTGAAGGTTTTTCGACGTTTGCCTGTCGGCCATTGGTCAACGTGCATGACGTGGTGGTGGTGAAACAGTTTCGCGGATTGGGCCTGAGCCAGAAGATGCTGCAGAAGGTCGAGGAAATCGCCCGTCAGCGCGGCTGCTGCAAAATCACGCTGGAAGTGCTGGAAGGCAATGCCGTGGCGCAGTCGTCCTACGCTAAATTCGGCTTCAGCGCCGGCATGTTCGATCCGGAGCACGGCCGGATGCTGTTCTGGACCAAACCCCTTTAACCCCCTGTGTACTGCACATTGTAGGAGCCGGCTTGCTGGCGATGGCGTCTGTGAAATCGCCATCGCCAGCAAGCCGGCTCCTACAGGTCCGAGTTTCACATAACCCTGTTCAAGGTTTGTAATGCTCGGTCACTTGCGCCGTTTGATCGTCCGGAACCCGGACCTCAGCGGTTTGCTGACTTTGATTCTCCTGTTGGCTGAGCCGCAGGCTTTCGTAGTAATAGCGCATGCGTTCTGCGCCACCTTCGGCAAATACGCTGACCGAAATGAACGTCATCAGGCCGGCAACGATCAAGGGTGTACGTTTCATGGTTCGCCTCCCAAAACGGATATCGGGTGCTTTTCATCCATGAAGCAATGTCGCGAGAACATTATCTGCCGATTTCGTCGATTGGGAATTAACTGCGCCTAGAGCTTCCAGTCCAGGCTCAGTGTCACCGTACGCGGATCACCCCAATACACGCCGTTGTAGAAACCGACGTTGTCGTAATACTTCTTGTCGAACAGGTTCTCGACGTTGAGCGAGGCGGACAGGTGCGGGTCGAACTCGTAACGTGACATCAGGTTGACCACGGTGTACGCCCCTTGCCGGATGTTTGTGCGTTCAGTTATCACATTGCCAGCGGCGTTGCGTCCGACCGGGCGACTGGCGGCGCGGTAAACGTCACTTTGCCAGTTCACTGCACCGCCCACGGTCAGGGCCTGCCAGTCGCCAGGCAGGCGATACGAAGTGGACACCCGAAGCAGGTTCAGCGGCTGACTGGTATTGGTGCGCTTTTCCTCGCCATTGACCGAGTGGGTGTAGGTGTAACCGGCGGTCATGTTCCAGTGCGGCATGACCTCGCCGGAGAGTTCGGCTTCGAAACCCTGAACCTTGTTGCCCTTACCGCTGGAGGTGTAGAACTCCTCGCCGGTAACCGGGTCCGGTGGCACCGAATCGTCGCGTTCGGCGACATTGTCCTGTTTGCTCCAGAACACGGCGGTGGCGAGGTTCAGTCGCTCCTCCAGCAGGCTGCCCTTGAGGCCAAGTTCATAGTTGCTGCCCACCACCGGTTCGAGGTACTTGCGACTACTGTCGCGGTTGGTTTGTGGCTTGAAGATATCGGTGTAGCTGATGTAAGCCGTGTATTCGGGCGTCAGGTCGTACAGCAGTCCGGCGTATGGCGTCCATAGGTCGTTGTGTTGCTGGCGGGTAACTTCGGACTCGCTCAACTGCAGATTGTCGGTGTAACTGTTAGCCGTTTTCGACGCTTTCCAGCTGCCATAGCGGCTGCCGAGAACGGCGTGCAGATCGTCGGTCAACGTCAGGCGAGTGGCCAGGTAACCGGCCTTTTGGCGGGTGTTGTCGCTGGAGCCAGGCAGGCTGGTGACGGTGTCGGGGAATTTGGGGATGCCGCCCATGTACTTCCAGTCGGGTACGTTTTCGTAGTCCTTCGCGCGGGCGCCATCGACGGTGTGCGGGCTTTCGTCACTGCGTTCGGCTTCGCCATACCCGAGCATCATTTCGTGCTCACGCCCGAACAGTGAATACGGCCCGGACACATTGAAGTCATAAGCCTTCATTTTTTGCGTGCCGATCATGTGGCTGACGTTGGCGATCATGCCGCTGCGATCCGCCTCGGGGAAGCCGCCTCCGCCATAGTAAATCTTGCCGTCGGTGTCGCTTTCGCGATGGGTGTAAGCCGCCTTGAGGTGCCAGCCCATCCCCAGTTGCTGATCCAGCGTGGCGAACGCGGTCTTGTCTTTCAGTGGCCAGGAACTCCAGGGTGTGGCCATGTTGGTGGAGCGGCCGAGGTTGGCTTTGCTGCCGTCTGCGTTCCAGTAGGGCACGGTCCCCCAAGAGGTGCCCTGCACCTGTTTGTCCTGATAGTCATAACCCACGGCGAGCAGCGTATCGTCGGTCAGATCGGCTTCGAGAATCCCGTAGCCGACTTCCCTTTGCAGCTGATACTTGTCGCGCACCGAATGACTGTCGCGATAGGCCAGCACGCTGCGCCCGCGCAAGCGTCCGTCGAACGCCAGCGGCCCGCCGACATCGACGTAACTGTAGTAATCGTCATAACTGCCGCCGCTGACACCGGTTTTGGCTTCCCACTGCGCCGTCGGACGCTTGCGCACCATGTTGATGGTGGCCGAAGGGTCGCCTGCGCCCGTGGTCAGGCCGGTTGCACCGCGCACGACTTCGATACGGTCATAGATGATGGTGTCGGAATCGGACTTCATGTAGTTGAAGGTGTTCAGCATCCCGTCGATCTGGAAATTGTTGATCGTGTAGCCGCGGGAGGAATAGACGACCCGGTCCGAGTCGTTGTGCTGAACCACCACGCCCGTGGTCTGGCGCATGGCGTCGGAGAGCGTGTCGAGCTTGAAGTCGTCCATTTGCTGGCGCGTGATCACGGACACCGATTGCGGCGTCTCTTTGATCGACAGGTTCAGGCGGGTGGCGGTGCTCATGGCGCCGGTGGTGTACGAGCCGGTGTTTTCGGTGGTGCTGCCCAAGCCTTGGGCCGTGACGCTGGTGGCACCGAGTACCAGGGCGGAGGGTTGTTTGTCCGGGTCGGTTTCAGCCAGCAGGTCCGGGCTTAGTACGGCACTGCAAAACCCAAGGGTAAAAGTCATGGAACGGGTGATAGGCGCGAACATCGCGGCCGACTCCTTGTCGTCAATGAAAAAATTCCGTTTGTTCAAAGACGAAGGAGGGCGGGGGTATTTAGTTATAAACGAGAATAATTATTATCTTTCAGTGCAATTGTAGGAGCGAAGCTTGCTCGCGAAGACGTTGGCCCAGCCAGCATAGATGTTGAATCTGCCGACGTCTTCGCGAGCAAGCTTCGCTCCTACAGGTTTACTGCTGAGCGACTGCCGGGGTCGGCTTCACCTTGGGTTTGATCAGGCTGAAGTCGATCAGCGCTTTCTGCTCGCGCTCATAAGGATTGCCGATCAGCAGTGGGCGCGGCTTGAAACTGTCGCTGACCAAGCTCTTGCTGCGATCCAGTTCATCGAAGCTCAGCCCCGCCAGATCGGCCCAGGTATGGATCAGGTGCGAGCTGCTGTACGGCCGCCCCAGATCACCGGCGAAGCTCCAGTCATGGCTTTCGCGCCATTTCGGCGAGGCCCAGGCCATGAATGGAATGGTGTACATCGGTGCCGTCGGCTTGGCCTCGTTGCGACCCAGCGTGTTGTGACCGGCAGAGTCGAAAACGTCTTCGCCGTGGTCGGAAAGGTACAGCAGGAAGCCGTTAGGATCGGTCTTGGCGTAATCCTTTATCAGGCTCGAAACCACGAAGTCGTTGTACAGCACCGCGTTGTCATAGCTGTTGTAGGTCGGCAACTGATCGTCACGCACGCCAGCCGGAACGCCGTTGCGGTCCTTGAACTTGTCGAAGGTCGATGGGTAGCGGTACTGATAGCTCATATGTGTGCCGAGCAAATGCACAACGATCAACTTGCGTGGCGCCGCGTCGGCCAGGGCCTTGTTGAACGGCTCGATCACGTCGCCATCGTACTGGGCGGCGTTCTGGTTGCGGTTGTTGTTCAGGTACACCTGCTCGTCGGCCTGCTCGGAGAAGGTCGTGAGCATGGTGTTGCGCTTGGTCATGGTTTGCTGGTTGGTGATCCAGAAAGTCTTGTAGCCCGCCTGTTTCATCATGCTGACCAGCGACGGCGTCGACAGGTACAGCTCCGGGTTTTCTTCGTCGGCGAACGTCAGGACCTGCTGCAATGCCTCGATGGTGTAAGGGCGTGGGGTGATGACGTTATTGAAGACCGCCAGTTGGTCCTTGAGCTTGTCCAGTTCCGGCGTGGTTTCACGCGGGTAGCCGTAGAGACTCATGCGCTGACGGTTGGTGGATTCGCCGATCACCAGCACCAGGGTGGCGGGCTGATTGGCCATCGAGTCTTTGAAATTGTGCAGCGGTGGAATCTTGCTCGCGCTGTCGAGCATGCCCTGCATGTCGGCCAGGGTGTCGAGGTAGCGGTGATAGGCCACGGCCATCTGCCACGGCACTGCCGGTTCGATGCGGGTTTCGAACTTCTCGAAACCACTGGCGAAACTGCCGGTGCGAGCGGTCTGCTTGGCCAGCGGATAACCAATCACGGCCACCAGAATGGCGGTCGCGACAACCAATGCGCGACCACGGGGCATGTACACCGGGCGCAAGCGGGTCCACAGGAAATAGGCGAACAGCGTGTGGGCAACAAATGCCGCCACCATCCACCAGGCAAAATACTGGGTCATGTACTCGCCGGCTTCAGAGATGTTCGACTCGAACATGATGAAGATGACGCTTTGTGAAAATTCCTGCTGGTAGATGAAGAAGTAACCGAGACTGGCCATGGAGCAGGCCCATAGCACCACGCCGATCAGCGCCGCCAATACACGCGTCTTCCGGGGAAACAGCAGCATCGGCGCCAGCCAGATGGCGCTCATGATGAAGGCCTGACGGAAACCGGCGAACCCGGAGGTGCCCGTCAATTGGATCAGCAGTTGGGTAATGCCGGAAAAATACCAGAAGAACAGAAACAGCCAGATAAACCCTGCCCAATCAAACTTGTCCGCAGTCGAATTGCTGCGTTTATACAAAGCCATTGTGTGCTCCAGCCAGAAATCACTTCCACCGCCGGGACGGGAAGGTCGCCGACGAACAGGCGCCGCGCAGATACCGGGCGGCCATAAAGGACCGGAGTATCAACAAGGGCGTGTGAAAGTTTTGTGAGCTGCTGGACGCGGGTAAATCGTGATGGCGTATCGGAAACAGCGATTGGCTGCTTCCGATTCAGGCGAGGGGATCAGGCGTGGGGAGCGCGCAAAGTGACAGGCATCGGCTGAGCCTGGATACCTTGCGTCAGCAGGCGCAATTGCTCGACTTCCTGTTTGAGCTGGTCGCGTTCGTCTTTCAACTGGCGCAATTCATCACGACGGATCGTGACGTAAAGGGTTTGTGCTGGCCGTGCTGCTTGTACTGTGCCCATTGCTCACCTCGCAAATGGCTTGCCTCAACTGTAAATCCGCCCCGACATCGGTGCTGATTTACTATCGGCGCTGATTTTGATTTCTTTTGTCCCGGAAGGGAACTTTTTTATTTTTCGTGGTCGTTGTGTCTTCGGCACGATTCCCGACGTTATCAATCAGGATCGGGCACAATGCCCGGAAACTTCATGCCAACGCTCTGGACTAACCCTCATTAGTCGCGTTGGGCTATAACCTTTGACACACATTTATTTGTAGTAGGGAGCATCAGCACATGCAACTCGGGATTATTGGACTGGGCCGCATGGGCGGCAATATTGCGCGGCGCCTGATGCTCAACGGGCATACCACCGTTGTTTACGACCGCAATACCGCCTTCGTCGACACCCTGGCCGCCGAAGGCGCCAAGGGCGTCATCGACCTGCCGGCCCTGGTCGCCGGCCTGGCCAAACCACGAGCGGTCTGGATCATGCTGCCGGCAGGCGCACCGACCGAAGACACCATCGACACCCTGAGCACCTTGCTTGAAGCCGGCGACACCATCATCGACGGCGGCAACACCTTCTATAAGGACGACATTCGCCGGGCAAAAACCCTCTCGGAAAAAGGCCTGCACTACATCGACGTCGGTACCTCCGGCGGCGTCTGGGGTCTGGAGCGCGGTTACTGCATGATGATCGGTGGCGAAGCCGAAGTGGTTAAACGCCTTGATCCACTGTTCGACAGCCTGGCGCCTGGCATGGGTGACATCCCGCGCACCAAGGACCGCAAGTCGGACGACGACCGCGCCGAACGCGGTTACATCCACGCCGGTCCCGCAGGTTCCGGCCATTTCGTGAAGATGATCCACAACGGCATCGAATACGGAATGATGCAGGCCTTCGCCGAAGGCTTCGACATCCTCAAGACCAAGGCCAGCACCAAGCTGCCGGAAGACCAGCGCTTCAACCTGAACGTCGGCGATATCGCCGAAGTCTGGCGTCGTGGCAGCGTGGTCTCGTCGTGGCTGCTCGACCTGACCGCCGATGCCCTGGCTGCCGATCCGCAGCTCGATAATTTCTCCGGTTCCGTAGCGGACAGCGGGGAAGGTCAATGGACCATTGAAGCGGCCATGGAACAAGCGGTACCGGTGCCAGTGCTGTCGAACTCGCTGTTCGCCCGCTATCGCTCGCGCGGCCAAGGCACCTTTGGCGACAAGATTCTCTCGGCCCAGCGCTTCGGCTTCGGCGGCCACGTGGAGACTGCGAAGAAATGACCCGTTTGATCCGCAATAAATCCAAGGCAGAACCCGCACCACCGACCACGCTGTTCCTGTTCGGTGCCCACGGTGACCTGGTCAAGCGCTTGCTGATGCCGGCGCTGTACAACCTGAGTCGCGACGGTCTGCTTGGCGATGGACTGCGGATCATCGGCGTCGACCACAACGCCATCACCGACGAAGCGTTTGCCCAGAAGCTCGAAGACTTCATTCGGGCCGAAGTGGCAAGCAAGGTCGGCAAGGGCGATCAAGCCCTTGACCCGGCGTTGTGGGCCAAACTGGCCAAGGGCATCAGCTACGTCCAGGGCGACTTCCTCGACGACAGCACGTATCAGGCGCTGGCGGCGAAAATCGCCGCCAGCGGCACCGGCAACGCGGTGTTCTACCTGGCCACCGCGCCACGTTTCTTCAGCGAAGTGGTGCGTCGTCTCGGCGCTGCCGGTTTGCTGCAAGAGACGCCGGAAGCGTTCAGAAGGGTAGTCATTGAAAAGCCGTTCGGCTCTGACCTGCATACCGCCGAAGCCTTGAACGCGTGCTTGCTCAAGGTCATGACGGAAAACCAGATCTACCGGATCGATCACTACCTGGGCAAAGAAACCGTGCAGAACATTCTGATCAGCCGGTTCTCCAACAGCCTGTTCGAAGCGTTCTGGAACAACCATTACATCGACCACGTACAGATCACCGCCGCGGAAACCGTCGGCGTGGAAACCCGTGGCAGTTTTTATGAACACACCGGCGCCCTGCGGGACATGGTGCCCAATCACCTGTTCCAGCTATTGGCGATGGTGGCCATGGAACCGCCGGCTGCCTTTGGCGCCGATGCGGTTCGCGGCGAGAAGGCCAAAGTGGTGGGGGCGATCCGTCCCTGGTCCACCGAAGAGGCACGGGCCAATTCGGTGCGCGGCCAATACGCCGCTGGCGAAATCGACGGCAAGCCGTTGGCGGGTTATCGCCAGGAAAACAATGTGGCGCCCGACAGCACGACCGAAACCTATGTCGCGCTCAAAGTCATGATCGACAACTGGCGTTGGGTCGGTGTGCCGTTCTACCTGCGCACTGGCAAGCGCATGAGCGTGCGCGACACCGAGATTGTCATCTGCTTCAAACCGGCACCTTACGCGCAGTTCCGCGATACCGAGGTCGATGAGTTGCAACCGACCTATCTGCGGATCCAGATTCAACCCAACGAAGGCATGTGGTTCGACCTGTTGGCCAAACGCCCCGGCCCCGCGTTGAAAATGGCCAATATCGAACTGGGTTTTGCCTACAAGGATTTCTTCGAAATGCAGCCGTCCACCGGCTACGAAACCCTGATCTACGATTGCCTGACCGGCGATCAGACACTATTCCAGCGCGCCGACAACATCGAGAACGGCTGGCGTGCCGTGCAACCGTTCCTCGATGCCTGGCAGCAGGATGCGAGCGTGCAGACTTACGCGGCGGGCGAAGACGGGCCGGCGGCGGCAGAAGACCTGCTGACTCGCGACGGTCGCGTCTGGCATAGCCTCGGATGAGTGACGAAACGCAACAACCCATCCGCTTTTTGCTCAGTGACATGGACGGCACCTTGTTGCTGCCCGATCACAGCCTCAGTCAGCGCACCATCGACGCGGTCCGTTCGTTGCGTGAGTCGGGCGTGCTGTTCAGCCTTGCCACTGGCCGCCCTCCGAAAGCCATGCTGCAGCAGATCGAAGCCTTGGGCGTCGATCTGCCGACGGCGGCGTTCAATGGCGGCACCATCGTAAACCCCGACGGCAGTTTGCTGGTCGCGCATTATTTGCCGGCAACGGCCGCGCTGACGACGTTGACGCAGTTTGCCGATCTGCCGGACATCGAGGTGTGGGTGTTCAGCGGCGGCGACTGGCTGGTGAAAGACCCGAATGGCCCCATGGTGCCACGGGAACAGCACGGCCTGGGGTATCCGCCGGTGGTGGTGGAGAGTTTCGAGCCCTATCTGGAATACATCGACAAGATCGTCGCGGCGAGCAACAACACGCAGTTGTTGATTGAGCTGGAGGCGCAGTTGCTGCCCAGGGTCGAGGGCCAGGCGCAGGTGTCACGTTCGCAGCCGGTGTACCTCGACGTGACTGCGATGCAGGCAAACAAGGGGGACGCGCTGGCGACACTGGCGGAGTTTCTCGGTGTACCGCTCGGGCAGACCGCTGCCATGGGCGATGGCGGCAATGACCCGGCGATGTTTCATCGCGCCGGATTGTCGATTGCCATGGGGCAGGCGGAGGAGGCGGTGAAGCGTCAGGCCGACGTAGTGACCGGGGCCAATACCGAAGACGGCGCAGCGCAGGCGATCGAGCGGTACATCCTCCCTCGCTAGTTCACGCAGAGCAAAATGTGGGAGCGGGCTTGCTCGCGAAGGCGGTGTGTCAGACAACTTAAATGTTGAATGTCACACCGCCTTCGCGAGCAAGCCCGCTCCCACAGTTTTAATCGGTGTTTACAGCCAGAAACTCACCGCATACCACCCCAGCACACCCATCACCACCGTATACGGCAACGCCATCCACACCATCCGCCCATACGACAGGCGAATCAGCGGGGCAATCGCCGACGTCAGCAGAAACAGAAACGCTGCCTGGCCATTCGGCGTCGCCACGCTCGGCAGGTTGGTGCCGGTGTTGATCGCAATCGCCAGTGTCTCGAAATGCTCACGGCTCATGTGGCCGGAGATGAACGCCTGTTTCACTTCGGTGATGTAAATGGTCGCGACGAACACGTTGTCGCTGATCGCCGAGAGTAAACCGTTGGCAATAAACAGCATGCCCGGTTGCTGATTCGCCGGCAGCGCCAGCACCCACTGGATCAGCGGCGTGAACAACTGCTGGTCGTGAATCACCGCCACTACCGCGAAAAACACCACCAGCAGCGCCGTGAACGGCATGGCGTCCTTGAAGGCGTTGCCGATGCGGTGCTCGTCAGTGATGCCCGTGAATGCGGTGATCAGCACGATCACCATCAAGCCGATCAAACCGACCTCGGCAATATGGAACGCCAGAGCGGCAATCAGTATCAGCGCCGCCAGCCCCTGAACGATCAGCGCAGCGCGTTGGTGTGAGGTTCGTTGAGCGTTATCTTCGGCGGCGTAATTGGCCAGCACCGCGCGCACGTTGTCCGGCAAGAGCGTGCCGTAACCGAACCAGCGCAGTTTCTCCAGCAGCACGCAGGTCACCAGGCCCGCCACCAGCACCGGCATGGAAACCGGGGCGACTTTCAGGAAGAACTCAGAGAAGTGCCAACCCATTTCGTGGCCGATCAGCAGGTTCTGCGGTTCGCCGACCAGCGTGCAAACGCCGCCCAGTGCAGTGCCCACGGCGCCGTGCATCAGTAAGCTGCGCAAGAAGGCACGGAACTGTTCGAGGTCCCCGTGATGCAGCGTTGGCAGGTGCTGGTCATCGTTGAATTCGCTGTCCTGGCGCGGATCGTTACCCGAAGCGACACGGTGATACACCGAGTAAAACCCCACGGCGGCACTGATGATCACGGCGGTCACGGTCAAGGCATCGAGAAAAGCCGAGAGGAACGCTGAAAGAAAGCAGAACATCAACGCCAGCATGGCTTTGGAGCGAACGCCGAGCAGCAGGCGCGAAAACAGAAACAGCAGCAGGTCTTTCATGAAGTAGATGCCGGCCACCATGAACATCAGCAGCAGAATCACCGGGAAATTGTGCAGCAGTTCGTCATACAGCGCCTGAGGCGTGGTCATCTTCAGCAACAGCGCTTCGACCAGCAGCAAGCCGCCCGGCATCAGCGGATAGCACTTGAGTGCCATGGCCAGGGTGAAGATGAATTCCAGCACCAATAGCCAACCGGCCGCTACCGGACCTACGGTCCACAGCACCAGGGCATTGAGAATCAGGAAACCGACAATACTGGCCTTGTACCAGCGAGGTGAGTGCCCGAGAAAATTATGCGCGAACGCCTGGGCCATTGAGCCGGACATCGGCTGCTCCTTGTATTAAGAAGCGCGCAACTTGCCGCAAGCGGTACGGAAGATCAAGCGCAGGAAAGCTCGGCAGGCCTATCCCAGATAGCGAGCGACGATTGCCCGGTAGTTGCCATCCAGCGAATAGCCGCCAACGACAATGTTGCCATCGTCCTGCACGGCCAGCGACGTTGCCGTATCCAGGCTGCGACCCAGGCGGGTGCGGACCCAGCCGATGCCTTTGCCGAACAGCTCGTCGAGTTGTCCGTCAGGACGATGCCGGGCCAGGATGAAGTCGGCTTCGACACCACCGATGGTCGCGCCAACAGTCAGCACACGCCCGTCTGCAAGGGCGTGGGCGGCGGTCCACTGGCAGCCACTGTGGCCGATCCCCAGCAAATGCGGCTGGCCACCGTTGCAATGGATGTCCGGGCGACCGTTGCTGTGTACTTTCAAGGCCATGCAATGCATCGGGTCGCGGCTGCTGCCAAAACAGTGCAGGTCGCCGTTGGCCTGCTGGACGACATGGCTGACCTGAGCGTGACGCCCTTGTGCCAAGAAACTCATGAAGCCATCCACGGCGAAACGGTCGTCCAGGCTGCCGTCGCTTAGATAACGCGCAAGCAGGCCTTCTTCAGGGAAGTTGATCGAGCCGCCCACCAGAATCCGGCCGTCGCGTTGCACCAGCAGGCTGCTGAGCCAGGTGTTCATCAGCAGGTGCCTGACCAGGACGAAGCCACGGCCGTTGAAGGTGTCGTCCAGCGAACCGTCGGGGTTTAGTCGCACCAGCAGGCCGACGTGATCGGCCAGTTCGAAATGATGATTGGCCAGCAGGACCATCCGGCCGTCTTCCTGCACGCACACATTACAGGCTTCGGCGCCCGGTACACCGGGGGGAAGCCAGGCATCCCGCACGCCCCGGGAAAGATTGCCTGGCAGGCGCACGACACGGCGTCCGTTGTCGCCAAAGTCGGGGACCGGTTTGCCTTGCTGATCGAACAAGGCGAGGGCAGGCAGTGTCTGGTGCTCATTTTCATAGTGCAGGCCGGCCAACAGAATGCACCCGTCGGGCCGGATCAGCACTTTGCCACCCATGGACTCGAAGCCGGGTTCGAACTGGCTGATGACACTGCCTTGTTTGCCGAACGCCAGATCTGCCGAGCCATCCGCAAGCAGGCGGGCCAGACCGAAGCGGCTGCCGCTCGGGGTTCCGACCTTGGCCGCGACGAGCAGCCGGCCTTGTGAATCAATCGCGACGCCGGTGGCGATGCTCGAAGTGCTGCCGGCGAAATACACTTGGGTTTTTCCGGCGCTGGCAAAGGTTTTGTCGAGCTCCCCGGCGCCGCTCAGCGTCGCAGGCAGGACCACAGCGATCTGGGTTGACATGCACGCATCTCCTTGCGAGTCGTCTTGGTCCAGGAGTTGGGGGAGGGCGACTTATAGTAGAAACATTCAATCCCTGAATGATTGGTTGCACAACTGTAATAACTAACAGACGGAGGGTCGCTTTGTGCCAGAACAGTGTCTTTTCGACCCACTGACAAGCATGCCAAGTATTTGGCCGCGTTCAGGTACAAATAAATGTTGCGCGTGTTGTCTGCTGGCGAGGCCGGCAAACTAACGATCATGGAGGAGGGTGCGGATTACCGATAAGTAATCCGCAAAAAGATTAGTGCGGCATCGACCACGATTGCAGCGTGTAACCTTCCTGGCTCAGCTCTTTACGGGCTTCTTCCAGAACATGTTCCAGTTGTGCCGGGTCGGTATAGGCACTGCTTGGGATCTGCTTGCGAATGCAGGTGTTGGTGCGGTCGATGACGGTCAGGCTGAGTTCGCCGTTGCCGTCTTGTGGGGCCCAGGCCACGCATTGAAATGGCTGGAATGCGCGGTCGGCAATCAAAAGAGCTTCGTTGATACGGAGCGGGGCGGTCATGGGGTCTTCTCTCTGTATGCCCAATCAAGTGATGTGCCGTCGGTTGGGCTTACCGTTCGGCTGGTTACTTGTACTGATGCCCGCAACCGGTGGGTGGGTCACATACAATTAAAAGAATTTTCAACTTTATTTCATCGGTTCAAGGTTTCGACGGCTTTTGAAAGCTGGGTGAAAGGTTCGAGTCGTTAGGTAACTAATAAAGTTGCTTCTTATAACTGCTTGCGCGCACTTCCTATAGTCAATCGATACAAGACAGTGTCAAATTCTTGCTAGTGTTACAGCCAGATCCGCCAAATGATTGTTTTTAATAAAATTTCATAAAATTTGGCGTCAAGGAACAGTCATGATCGAAGCGCCTGCGTTACGACGTCTGTTAGTAGTGGACCCTTGCGACGACTGTCATCGCCTGCTGCCAGGTCTGCGTTCTGTAGGTTGGGACGTTGATAGCTGTACGCTGGAAAATGCCGCTGACCGAACCTGCGACGTCGGCCTGTTGCGGCTCCAGCCTTTTCATCTGGAGCACCCCGATGCGGTCAAGGAACTGATCAGCCGCAGCGGCACCGAGTGGATCGCCGTGCTCAACCAGGAAGTCCTGCGGCTGCAAAACGTCGGGGACTTCGTCTGCGAATGGTTTTTCGATTTCCACACCTTGCCGTTCGATGTCTCCCGGGTTCAGGTGACGCTGGGTCGGGCGTTCGGCATGGCGCGTTTGCGTGGTCAAGGCACGGTTCACATCGATCAGGCCGAACACGAGCTGCTCGGTGACAGCAAACCGATCCGCGAACTGCGCAAACTGCTGAGCAAACTGGCGCCAACCGAATCTCCGGTGTTGATTCGCGGCGAGAGCGGGACCGGTAAAGAACTGGTCGCCCGCACCCTCCATCGGCAATCCCAGCGCCACAGCAAACCCTTTGTCGCGATCAATTGCGGCGCAATTCCCGAACACCTGATCCAGTCCGAATTGTTCGGCCACGAGAAAGGTGCCTTTACCGGCGCCCATCAGCGCAAGGTCGGACGGATCGAAGCGGCCAATGGTGGCACTCTGTTTCTCGACGAGATCGGTGACCTGCCCCTGGAACTGCAAGCCAACCTGCTGCGTTTTCTCCAGGAAAAACACATCGAACGCGTGGGCGGCAGCCAGCCGATTCCGGTCGATGTGCGGGTGTTGGCGGCGACCCACGTCGACCTTGAAGCGGCCATCGAGAAAAAACGCTTCCGCGAGGATTTGTATTACCGCCTCAACGTGCTGCAAGTCGCCACCGCACCGCTGCGTGAGCGGCATGGCGACCTGTCGATGCTGGCCAACCATTTCTCCCATTTCTACAGCCATGAAACCGGCCGCCGTCCGCGCAGTTTCAGCGAGGACGCGCTGATTGCCATGGGCAAGCACGATTGGCCGGGCAACGTGCGGGAGCTGGCCAACCGTGTACGTCGCGGGCTGGTTCTGGCGGAAGGGCGGCAGATCGAGGCGCGAGACCTCGGGCTGATCAGCCAGCATACAATCGCCGCACCGATGGGCACCCTCGAAGACTACAAGACCCGCGCCGAACGGCAGGCGTTGTGCGATGTATTGAACCGCCACAGCGACAACCTGAGTGTCGCCGCCCGAGTGCTGGGCGTGTCGCGGCCAACCTTCTACCGACTGCTGCACAAGCACCAGATCCGTTAGGGCGGGGCGAAATGAAAAGGCCCGCTGCGATGAACCTCGCAGCGGGCCTTTTTCATTCGGGTGTAGCGGTTAGAAGTAGTATGGGAATTTCAGGCTGAAGGAAAAGTCTGGCGCGTCGTCGGTCAGGCCGATGGCCAGGTTGGGGACGATCGTCAGGTTGTCGGTGGCTGCCATGGTCATGCCGATGTTGAAGTTGGCCGCGTTGTAATCGCTGTTGGAAATTGATTGCCAATCGCCGCCGTCGGGCTTGATCTTGCTCTTGCGGGCGAACTGGTCGGTGAACGAGAACGACATACTCATTTTCTCGTTCAGGGCGAATGCAATGCCGGCGCCGACTTGCCAGGAATCGCCCAGTTTCACGTCCCCTTTCACCTTGGAGCCGACCTGAGGGCTGATGTCGCTGAAAGAGTCCTCCATGTTGTAGGTGTAGGCCAGGGTGCCGAACAGCACGGCCGGGTCGAAAGTCTTGACCAGCGAGATACCCGGGGTAATCGACCAGACACCATTGCCGGTAGGCAAATCCTCGGGTACCGCGAGGTTGTCGTTGTTCGGGTCTTCGATCAGTTTGATGCCGTAAGGGTCCTTGCCGGTCGGTGCCTTGACGCGCAGTGTAAAGACCGCGTCGGGCAGACTGACCGATTCATCCAGAAACTTGTAAGCAATGCCAACGTTCACATCGCCGATGGTCGGGTCGCGGGTGACGGTTGCGTCCGACGTCACGGGGCCAGCGCCACCGGCGCCACCGGAGGAATACGTCGATTCGCGATAAACCACGGGGACGTTAATGTCGAACTGCCAGCGTTGCGCCACGTTGTAACGGGCGGTCAGATCCAGTGTCCAGTTGTCGGCCTTGATGCGGTCGAGGTTGATGTTGCCGAGGAAAATCGAGTCCAGTGCCAGAAAACCATTGAGCGTCAGCGCGCGTGTATCGAAGTGCGTGTAGGTGAGGCCGGTTTCGACACTGAACTTGCCGCCGCCGAAGAACCCGCTGGCTTCGTCATACAGGTTGGACACGCTTTGCGCAGGCTCGGAATCTTCTTTGAGCGATTGGCCGTATGAACTGCCTGTGGTGCCCGGCGCACCGGCGGCCACCGTCTGGCCACCCCTGGTCGGCTCGGCAGGGGATTTGGTCAGACGTTTGGGGGCCGGTGTCGCAGGTGTTTCTTCTACTTGGCGAACGCGCTGTTCAAGTACCATCAGCGCGTTCTGTTGTGCTTCGTAACGCTGTTTCAACTCCATGAGTTCTTGTTTTAATGCTTCGACCTGGGGGTCCGATGCTGCGTACAGCAATGTGGCCGGGGCCAGGCTACTCAAACAAACGATAGCTCTGAGCGTTATGGATCGGTGCATGGGTTAGCCGTCCCTTCTGACTGCATCTGTGAGACTGAGCGTAGATCAGAATCCTAGAGTGCGAATTCCTTTGAGTTGGTCCAGGTTGCCGTTCATTGAGCCGGTTGATGGCAGGTTGTCGCGCAGTACAACGTTGATTGACATCATGTTTCTGACCTGGTTACCACCGCCAAGCAGGGTCGCGTTTTGCATCAGCCCGCCTTGGGCAAGGCGCTGCACGGTACTGCCCTGGTTGTTGTTGGCGATGATATTGAGCTGCACGCCCGTGCCAGTGGCGGAAATGCTCATCGCGCCGGCACCGTTGGTGTGGTTCAGGGTTGAGCCCGAGGCCAACGCTTGCCCCTGGTTGTCCATCTGTGGTGCCTGGCTACCTCTGCTGACGTTGAGATCAACGTTGTTGTAAGCGCTGTTGTTGTCGCCCGCAGCGCGCACAACCTGAGTGACGCCCTGGGTAGTGTTCAAACCGTTACCGCCGCTGACGGTCCCTGTGCCCTGAGAAACCGCCGAGCCATCGCCATTCACGTCGATCATCGACACATAGAACTGTGGCTTGATGGTCGTTTGTTGAATTTGCATCGAGGAGGTTGCCCCGATCACCTGACCGTTGGCATTTTGCCAGGTGCTGGTCATGACAATCCCGAAACTGATGACGCGTCCCGGCATGACATAGCGGCCTCGCAGGCTCGCCAATTCCTGATCGCTCAGTTCAATGGGTTTGAAAGTCTGTGCCTGGGTTGGCAGGCTGGCGGCCAGGCAAACCACAGCCAGCCAGATTGGAGTCTTCATTAGATGCTCCCGGAGCGTCATGCTCCCTTGTTATTAGAAGAAGTCGCTTCGGATAAATCCGAAGTCCAACAACTCTGCGTCTTGCACCGGGCTGAAGGTGTCGAGGCGGTTCCTGGCGGTCAGTGGCACGGGAGGGTCGAGCAGCGCATTGGTTTTGTCGTAGCCCTGGCCAATGACGGCAAAGATGATGCCGTTCCAGCCTTTGACAAAGTCGTCGACTTGGTAGCGTTTGTGACCGAGTACCGGATCTCCGATGTATACCCAGCCCTTGTGGACTTTTTGCAAGACCACAAAATGTTTGTAGCCACGGATATCCATGAGGACCACGACCGGAATTCTGATGTCGTTCAGCGTTTCTGGCGCTACCCGGTAGCCACGGGCCCGCATGCCGATACTTTCCACGTAACGCTTCATGTCGAGCATGGAGAAGCCCTGAACGCGGACAAGGTCTTGATCGGCGTGTGCCAGCATGCCTTCGATGATCTGTTCTTCGTTCACATCCAGCCAATAGGCCTGGCGCAAAATGGTCGCCAGCGCAGCTGCGCCGCAACTGAAGTCGGTTTTCTGTTGCACCAGGTCGGCAAATTTACGCTCACGTATGCTCTGGATCGGCTTGTACACCACCGCGCCGCCCGGCAGGACGGAAAGCGGCATTTGTGCAGCCTCGATCACACTGGACACACAAAGCAAAAGTACCAAGGCGATAATGCGCATGGTGGGACGCCCTCTGGTTGTGTTGAAAAAGGCCCCCGTGAGGGGGCCTCCAGAGACAGCCATCAGAACGATTGGTTGGAAATGGCCAACGAGTTGCTTTGTTGGTTACCCACACCGGCAGCCACGTTGACGCCGAGGTTGCCACTGCCGCCATTCACCGAACCGCTCAGGGTTGCAGTGTTGGTCACAGGGTTAGCCCAGCCATTTGGGGTCAGGATTTGATAGGAAACTGTGTTGCTCAATTCCCATGCATTGCTTTCGCTGTAGCCCTTCTCTTCGTGTTTGGTAGAAGCGGACGATTTCTCGCCTGATTTCTCGAACGAAGAGTCAAACGATTTTGAGAACGAAGAATCGAACTTCTTCTCGAACGAAGAGTCGGTCGATTTTGAGTGCTCTGTATCGATAGATGCTTTAAGCGATGCGTCAACCGATAGGTCGACAGACTTGCTGCGAGTGCGATCGCCATAGCCGTTATTATGAGTAACGGTTTTGGTAACATTCGCATCTGCGGTCAAAATAGCGTCCACAGCAGCATGGCTAGTGGAGCTCTTGTCGGTGCTTTTTGATCCGTTCGCATCAAAGTGCTTGGTGCCGCTGACGTCAAAACTGCTAGCACCTTTCTTGGTCCAGTTGCTGGACGCGCTCTTATCAATGTTCAACTCGGAGTTATGGCTGAAAGAGGAACTACCGCTTTTGGTTGTGGTTAGCGTCACCGTCGTCAGGGCTAAGTTCCGATCGGCGTTGTTATTCACTACCAGACCAGGACCATTCTGATCGGCGGAGGCGGTGGCTGTTGCGTTACCCAGCGGCGAATTGGAGTTGGCAATCGCCATGGTGTTTTTCTGTTGGTTCAGGTCGCCACCGGCAATGTTGATCCCCATATTGCCGTTGCCACCATTGCCCGATCCGCTCATCACGGCAGAGGCTGTGGTGTTGTAGTTGTCGACCTTGTTGTGGTTGCTGTACTGCTTGACGCTGGCAGTGGCAGTGGCAATCCCGAACACGAAGGAGTTATCCAGAGCGGAAGTGGCGCCAGCGTTCGCGATGGCGGCAGCGTTGTCCTGTTGGTTGCCGTCGCCTGCCGCCACGTTGATACCGACGTTGCCGTCGGCGCCTGTAGCAGAATCGGTCATCTCTGCCTTGTTAATAGTCCCTTCGTTACGGATGCGATTGTTGGTGCTGCTTTGTTTGTCGTAGGCATTGGCAGTCGCGTAGACAGGGATCTTTGTTGGAGGAGGGGTGTGTTGATGGTTGTTATGATGGCCATTGTGGTGGTCATCGTGACGCCGATCGTTTTGCCCTGCTTGTACAGCAACAGCCATGACCGCAGCAATTGCGAAAACCAGAGGCTTGAGTGCCGTCGAAGGTTTCATGGTGATTCTCCGTACTTATTTTAGGTTAAGTGTTGTTCCTAACTGTTTGGGTCAATCCGCGACCCGTACGTTCAGGGTGTTAGCCATTCGGTTTCCCACCCCGGCGCTCTGATTCAACTGAATCACCCCACGGCTACCGGTGAAAGCCTGGTCACTGGTAGAGACCTGGCGATAGCCTGGTGCAGAGTCAGTCGGATCGGAGTTTTTGATCAGCGCCACGTTCTGTTGCATGAGGACGCTGTCGTCGATACTTTGCGGTTGATTACTGATGCTTATCCGCAGGGCATTGGCTTGCTGAGTGCTGGCCCCCGCGCTCTGGTTGACGCCCAGAACGCCGTTGCCGCGGCTGAAGGAGTCGCCCTGAATGCTGGCTCGAGCATCCATCCTGGGGTCGACTTCGGTATGCAATCGTTGGCGAATCTGCGTGGTCGCGCTGGCGCCATGGCCCATGGCGATGGCCCGGGCATTAGCCTGTTGCTGCTGATCGCCGGCAGCCTGGTTGACCGCGAAGTTACCTTGGTACTGCGCGCCCGAATTACTGATGTCGGCATTATTGATGACGGGGGGTTGAGCAAAGCTCGATGCGCTGCAAAACATAGCGATAATCAGCAGCTTACGATTCATCTCAACGGCCTCCCGTAATGACGTTCAGACCGCTCAGGCCTCGCTGGACGCTTGAATTGACCAGGTTGGAAATACCGTTGCCCGAACCTCCCGAACGTCCGGCGGGAAGGTTGGAAAGCTGATTCTGGGTGGTGATGTTGCCGCCCAGGTTTGTGTTGCCTAACGTGACGAGGCGGGTGATCCCGGCACCACTGGCGACGTTGGCAAAGTCGCCGTCGTTCAGCTCGTTCGTATGCCTGAGGATTTGTTGGCTCGGGTTGGCATTGGCGGTCGTGGGGTTAGGGTCGGGAGCCACCGGCGCTTGCACGGCGTTTCGTGTCTGGACATCACGCTTGATAATGATGATGCCGTCGTCAGCCTGGACACTTGAGCCTAATGCGCATCCGATCAGGAGGAGGCAGGTAAAGCCTTTATTGAAAGTCCCCACAGCGGCAATTCCTTCTTTTTTGTGGGCTGGCCCTAGTCAGCGATGTGAAGGAGAGAGCGAATGCTGTGCCGTTTTTTGAATTTTGTTTTAATTCAACGGGTTAAAAATTTTGTCCGGGAGGCCAATGTCGGTGCTGTTTCACGTCTGAGACGGGCGCTGGCTCTTTTGTCCAACAAAAGCGGTTGCAGTGCTCTAGATCAATGCTTTGCGCCGAGGTGTATTGAGGGCTTAACAGCTGACGGGCGAAGAGGGTGCGGACCGCTGAAACGGCCTGTTTGGGGCGGGGTGGGTGTAACAGGTATGGACACTTTTGCCCCAAAAACAGGGGAATTACTGGGTGAAAACCCCTAAAAACGGGTCAGGGGTTCAGCAGCAGCGTGACGGCTTGCAGTGCCTGAAAACGACGTTCCGCCCAGTTTCCCTGCAGAATTTGAAAAGGCTGTTGATGGGTTTCAAGCCATGTCAGGGTTGCGTCGAAAAATGCCCGACGCTCACTCAAATCGGGTTGGCAGCGTTGGCCATCATCCTTCCAGTCGACCTGATCGGGAGACAGCAACAGGTGCAAGTCGTACTGGCGAGCCAGCAGCGCCTGCTCGATCCACGCGGGGCAATCGCCAAACAGGGTCTGGCTCCAGAGAATGTTACTCAGCAGGTGGGTATCGAGAATCAGCAACGATGGCTGCCGGGCGCGGGCCTCGTCTTCCCATTGCAATTGCCCACGGGCGATCTCCGGAATGTCGGCCAGGCAGGTATCACGCGGGTTTTGTTCGATGAACCAGCGGACATATTCGTCGACCAGCACCCCGCCGAAATGCGCTTGCAACTCGGCCGCGAGCCAGCTCTTGCCGCTGGATTCGGGACCGGTGAGTACCAGGACTTTCATGTGCGCAATGCCGGGTCGGTGCGCCATTCCCGCCAGCCTTGAACCGCGATCACGGCAAACAACGCATAGAGCCCGGCGGTCAAGTACATGCCCTTGTAAACGAAGAGCCCGACGAAAACCACATCCAGGGTGATCCACAGAGGCCAGCATTGAACGCGCTTTTGTGCCATCCAGACCTGCGCCACCAGGCTGAACCCCGTCAGCGCCGCATCGAGCCAGGGTTGCGCGGCATCGGTCCAGTGCGCCATGGCCGCGCCAAGCAACAGACTGCCGAGGGCGCCGATGGCCAAACCTGTCGTGATCGATTTGCCCTTGAGTTGGCTAACCTGCCGCCCTTGCCGCGTAACCCCCGCGCGGGTCCACTGCCACCAGCCATAGAGCTGCAACGCGGCGTAGATCACCTGCAACAGCATGTCCGAATACAGCTTCACTTCAAAAAAGACCCAACTGTACAGCGACACCATGACCAGACCGATCGGCCAGCACCAAGGGTTCTGTTTGACCGTCAACCAGACGGCAATGACACCGAGGGCGGCGGCAAACAGTTCAAGCCCGGACATGGAGGTTCCTTGGAGCAGACGAAGAGGGGAGCGGATTGTACCCGGATATGAGGCTGTGCTGGCGAGGGAGAAAGCGCCCGTTGACCTGTAGGAGCCCGGCTTGCCGGCGATGGCGATTTCACTGGCGCCATCGCCAGCAAGCCGGCTCCTACGGATCGCGAGGGTGTTGGGGATGTGGGCTCACCCCAAACCTGTAGGAGCCCGGCTTGCTGGCGATGGCGATTTCATGGGCGCTATCGCCAGCAAGCTGGCTCCTACAGATCGCGAGGGTGTTGGGGATAGTGGGTTCACCCGAAACCTGTAGGAGCCGGCTTGCCGGCGATGGCGATGTCGCGGGTGGCATCGCCGGCAAGCCAGGCGCCTACACGCGGAATTGTTTGAGTAACCCGTTCAACTGCTCACTCAGTTCCTTGAGGTGGACGCTGGCCACGCTCGACTGTTCCGCCGCCAGCGCCGTGCTGTGGGACAAACCGGCTGCCTGGGTCACGTTCTGGTTGATGTCTTCGACCACATGGGCCTGTTGCAGGGTGGCGCTGGCAATGGAAGCGTTCAACCCGTTGAGGTTGCGCAGTGCCTGGCCAATGGCATTCAGGCTTGCACCGGCGAGGCCGGCCTGTTCGATGGTCAGTTGCGAGGCGCGGCTGCTGTCGCCGATGACCTTGACCGCCGCTTCGGAGTGGCTTTGCAGGCGTTCAATCATTGCCTGGATCTCGGCGGTGGACTTCTGTGTGCGCTGGGCCAGCAGGCGCACCTCATCGGCGACGACGGCAAACCCGCGACCCTGCTCACCGGCACGGGCGGCTTCGATGGCCGCGTTGAGGGCCAGCAGGTTGGTTTGCTCGGCGATGGAACGGATCACTTCCAACACGCTGCCGATCTGAGTGCTTTCGGCGGCGAGGGTACGAATGACCTCCACGGCCTGATCAATCGTTGAAGACAGCTTGTCGATTTGTTGCAGGCTGCTGTCGATGTTCACCTGGCCCTGCTGCGCCTGAGACTCGGCATCGCGCATCTCGCTGGCGGCGTGCTCGGCGTTCTTCGCCACGTCCTGCACGCCATAGGTCACTTCATTGATGGCCGTGGCCACCAGTTCCATCTGTTGCGATTGCTGCTGGCTGCGTTGCTGGGCCTGGACGGCGTCGTTGCCCAGGTCGCTGGACGACTGGCCCAGGGCGCTGGCGGACACCTGCAATTCACTGATCACCAGTCTTAGCTTGGCGGTGAACGCATTGAAGTGGTGTGCCAACTGCGTGACTTCGTCCTGACCGTGGGTGTCGAGGCTGCGAGTCAGATCGCTCTCGCCGCTGGCGATGTTGGCCATGGCGTTCACGGTGTCCTGAAGCGGACGCACGATGCTGCGGGCAATCAGGATCACCAGCAGTGCCATGATGGCGGCGATTACCAGCCCGACCACTGTCGCTTTCCAGACCTGGCCCATGAACTCGGCTTGCATATCATCTATATATATACCCGAGCCGATCACCCAGCCCCACGGTTCGAAGAGTTTGACGTAGGAGGTTTTTGCGACCGGCTCGCTGGCGCCCGGTTTCGGCCAGCGATAGTCGATCGGACCGGCGCCCTTGGCCTTGGCGAGGGCGACCATTTCATTGAACAGCGCAAACCCGTCCGGGTCGCGGATTGCCGAGAGGTTCTGGCCATCGAGTTTCGGGTTGGCCGGGTGCATGATCATCACCGGCGTCAGGTCGTTGATCCAGAAGTAGTCGTTCTGGTCATAGCGCAGGCCGCGAACGGCGGTTAGCGCCTGTTTCTGCGCAGCTTCGCGGGTCAGCGTGCCGGCGGTTTCGAGCCCGTGGTAATAGGTCAGAATGCCGCTGGCCGTCTGCACGACGTGCTGGGTTTTCTGCGCCTTGGCGTGATACAGGTCCTCGTGAATCTGCTTGAGCATCAACACGCCCAACGTCAAAAGCATCATGACGGCCACGATCAAAATCAGCCACAGACGACGGCTGATCGACATATTGCGCAAGCTGTTCATAACGCTGTCACTCCTGTTTCTTTTTCTTGTAATAAACGACCGCCAGCATCCAACCACATTTTGCCGATCGGGCATATCCGACCCAAGTCCAATAACGTGGCAGCGTTATTCAGGCTTGTCTGATAGGATTTCGGCCCCGCACGGAAAAACCTGAATCCAAGTTGATTTTTCACGGAATTTTTACGGTTTCGTCTGGATTCTGTGCGCGTCTGGCTGCAACTGCGCTGATCGCAGTCAATGTTTTGAAAAATATTAACGGGGCATGCCGTAGCGCATCGCTTTTTGGGGGATTGATGGATCTTTGGACCGCCTTTCAGGCATTGATACTTGGCGTTGTAGAAGGGCTGACGGAGTTTTTGCCCATTTCCAGTACCGGACACCAGATCATCGTGGCCGACTTGCTCAATTTCGGTGGCGAGCGGGCGATGGCGTTCAACATCATTATTCAGCTTGGGGCGATCCTCGCGGTAGTGTGGGAATTTCGCCGCAAGATTTTCGATGTCGTCATCGGTTTGCCGACGCAACCCGGCGCCCGACGCTTTACTGCCAACCTGCTGATTGCCTTCATGCCGGCCGTGGTCCTGGGGGTGATTTTCGCCGACCTGATCCACCATTACCTGTTCAACCCGATTACCGTCGCCACCGCATTGGTCGTAGGCGGCATCGTGATGTTGTGGGCGGAGCAGCGTCAGCATGAAGTGCATGCTGAAACCGTCGACGAGATCACCTGGAAAGATGCCTTGAAAGTCGGCTTCGCCCAGTGCCTGGCGATGATCCCAGGCACTTCGCGTTCAGGTGCGACAATCATTGGTGGTTTGCTGTTCGGGCTGTCGCGCAAGACGGCCACCGAGTTTTCGTTTTTCCTGGCGATGCCGACCATGGTCGGTGCGGCGGTGTACTCGGGCTACAAATACCGCGACCTGTTCGTCCCGGCCGATTTCCCGGTGTTCGTCATCGGTTTTGTCACCGCGTTCATTTTCGCAATGATTGCCGTCCGGGGCTTGCTCAAGTTCATCGCCAGCCATAGCTACGCGGTGTTCGCCTGGTACCGCATTGCATTTGGCCTGCTCATTCTCGCCACCTGGCAGTTTGGCTGGGTTGACTGGACCTCGGTCAAGCCATGAATGACACCCGCGCACGCAACAATCCCGGGCGCCAGTCCGGGGGCGGAATCCAGAACCCACGGCTGAAACTGCTGGTGTTCGCGATGGTGTGTGCGCTGCCGTTGTTCGGCTCGATGTCGTTCTGGCTGCGAGGGGTTTCGCTGATTCCCCTGGCGGCCTATGGCATCGTCAGCGTACTGGCGTTCTTCCTTTATTGGAGCGACAAACGCAAGGCCCGGACCGACCGCTGGCGCACGCCGGAAAACGTGTTGCATGCGGTGGAACTCGCCGGCGGCTGGCCGGGCGCGTTGCTGGCCCAGCAGGTGTTTCGGCACAAGACCCGCAAAGTGTCGTTTCAGTTGCTGTTTTGGGTGATCGTGCTGCTGCATCAAGTGTTCTGGATCGATCAACTGTTCCTGGGCGCCAATCTGGCGCTGCTTTAAAGCAGCAGCCCGACCTGCGTGCGTTTGGGCAGTTTGCTCACCACCAGTTGATGGGAACGTTGCAGCAGTCCTTGCAGTTCTTCACTGCCCAACGGGTAGGGCGCTTGCATGATGATCCACTGGGCCCGGGCCAGATATGGCGCCGGATGAATGCCCGGGCGGTCGCAATGCCCCAGAAACAAGTCCTTGTCGACCTTGAACGCCAAAGAGTCGCCCCGCAGGTTCTGCAGGGCGAACATCTTGTTCCCGGCAATCGAAAACACCCGCACGCCGCCCCATTTGTAATCTTCCCGCGCACCCGGCAGCGCGAGACAGAATTGCGCGACATACTCTTCGCTCATACGCCCAGCCTTCATATCAGTCGGTCCCCACAGGCATTGAATGATTCGATCAAATGGTCGAGCCAGGCACGAACGGCCGGCATCACCCCGCGCCGATGAGGGTAGACCGCTTGCAGCCAGCCGCCAGGCAAAGACCAGTCGGGCAGTAACTGCACCAGCGCGCCGCTTTCCAGTTCCTGCTCGCAATACATCATCGGCAGCATGGTAAAACCCTGGCCGGCGAGGGTGCAGGCCCTGCGCACGATAAAGTCATCGATGCCCAGTCGCGCTTCGAGCGCGAGTTCATGGCTTTTACCCTGTTGGTCTAGCATGCGGATGTGCACCATGCGGTCCGCTTCCAGTGCGCCGAGCACCGGCAAGCCCTTGAGGTCTTCGGGATGATTGATTGCTCGTCCATGAAGAAAACCCGGACTGGCCACCATCAGCATCTGCGCCTGACGTAGGCGCCGGGTCACCAGCAGCGGGTCTTCATCGCCCGGTTCGCGAACCCGCAACGCGACGTCGACGCCCTCGGTCACCAGATCGACCCGGCGGTTCACCAGCATGACTTCAAGCTGGACATGAGGGTATTTCTCGAGGAATTTGCTGATCACCGTTGGCAACATTTCGTGAGCCAGCCCGACGGGGGCAGACACCCGTAAGCGTCCGCGAGGTTCGCTGGACATGCTGGCCACGGCCTCATCGGCCATCTCGGCTTCCAGCAACATGGCCTGACAGTGGCGCAAATAGCGCTCGCCCACAGCGGTTAGCTTAAGTTGCCGGGTAGTGCGTTGCAGCAGGCGCGCACCCAGGCGTTCTTCCAGTTCGGCGATGCGGCGCGACAATCGTGATTTGGGAATCCCCAGCAAACGCCCGGCTGCCGCGAACCCGCCGGCTTCGACCACTTTGGCGAAGTAATAGAGGTCATTGAGGTCTTGCATGGTTTTAACTCGATTGTTCTATCAGTGAGACGAACTATCGCATTGTTGCGGTCTAATCAGCTATTGGTTTCGTCTGTAGGATTGTCTCCATCAGATCGCCTCGTGGCGGTCCTCACCTGGAGATCCCATATGAAACTGCTGCATATCGATTCGAGCATTCTTGGTGACAACTCGGCTTCCCGTCAGCTGAGCCGCGAAGTCGTCAGCGCCTGGCAAGCTGCCGAGCCGACCGCCATCGTGACCTACCGCGACCTGGCCAGCGATGCCATCAGCCATTTCTCCGCCACGACCCTGGTCGCCGCCGGCACCTCCGCTGAACTGCGCAACGCCGCTCAGCAGCACGAAGCCGAACTGAGCGCCTCGACACTGGCCGAATTCCTCGCCGCCGATGCCGTCGTCATCGCAGCACCGATGTACAACTTCACCATCCCGACCCAACTCAAGGCCTGGATCGACCGCATCGCCGTTGCCGGCCAGACCTTCCGCTACACCGAAGCCGGCCCTGAAGGCCTGTGCGGTGGCAAGAAAGTCGTGATCGTGTCGACTGCTGGCGGTTTGCATGCTGGTCAGGCGAGTGGCGTTGCGCACGAAGAGTATTTGAAGTTGCTGTTCGGCTTCCTCGGTATCACCGACATTGAATTCGTCCGTGCCGAAGGCCTGGCGTACGGTGATGAAGTCCGTACCAAAGCCATGAGCGCTGCTCGCACTCAAATCAGCGAGCAACTGTTCGCCGCCGCGTAAGGCTTGCGTAAAGTTGTAAATCAGCTAGGGCAACACCCCAAAAAACTCTGTATTCTGGCCACGCAAGGTCAGATACGGAGTTTTTTGTTTCTGATCATTGCGTAATCTTTCATGTTGTGGCCCAGGTTATGCAGTCGAGGGTTTAACGTCCCCGTTCTGTAACGACCTTGGTGGCCGCAATTGCTGGTACAAGGCCGCTTCCTCGGTAATCGATGGAGAACGGGCTTCCCGGTCAAGTAACAAAGGTGGGGCATCCCATGGTGCGTCTTTGGGCAACGTTACTGATTTGCCTGCTCAGCAGCCTGAATTCAGTGCACGCCGCGCCTGCGCCACATCCTCACTGGAGCGTCGGTTTCCATGAGATGAGTTTTCTCGACCCACTGGACCTGCAACCGATGCGCGCCATCGCGTTCTACCCCTCCAGCGACCGCGAACACACCAGTAAGCTCGAGGGCTACACGGTCGAAGCGGGCGAAGACACCCGCGTCGCCATTGGCCGCTTCCCGATGCTGATGCTGTCCCACGGCAACACCGGAACCCCGCTGGCCCTGCACGACCTCGCCACATCGCTGGCCCGCAAGGGTTTTGTGGTGGTGGCGGTGATCCATCCCGGCGACAACTCCAAAGACCACAGCCGCCTCGGTACCTTGAGCAACCTGTATGGGCGGCCGATCCAGATTTCCGAAGCCATTACCGCGACCTTGGGCGACCGTATGCTCGCGCCGTTCGTCAATGCCGATCAGGTGGGGGTTATCGGTTATTCGGCCGGCGGGGAGACGGCGTTGATTCTGTCGGGGGCGACGCCGGATCTGGATCGTCTGCGTCGCTATTGCCAGGAGCGTCCGGACGACCACGATGCCTGCAACACCCAGGGTGAACTGATTGTCGACCGTGATGACCTGCAACCGGTGGCGGATCCCCGGGTGCACGCGCTGCTGCTGATGGCGCCCTTGAGCCTGAAATTCGGCCGCCATACCCTGGCCGACGTGCATGTGCCGGTGCTGTTATACAGCGGTGACGGCGACAAACTGGTGGCCTTCGACAAAAACGCCGCTGCGCTGGCGCGCAAACTGCCGACCGCACCGGACTTCAAGCTACTGGCCGGGGCAGGGCACTTCGTGTTCATGGCACCGTGCAACGAAGAACAGATCAGGGCGATGCCGGCGCTGTGCACCGATGCCGACGGCGTCGACCGCGAGGACATCCACCGCAACATGATCTCCGAAGCCGGGCGCTTCTTCTCCCACGCACTGGGCAAACCGACCCGCGCCGGCATGCAAACCGCCGATCAATAGGTCTCACGCCACGGCTTGCCGGCGATGGCGCACATGAAATCGCATCGCCGGCAAGCCGGGCTCCTACAGGTCTTGCGGCGCACCCACAAACCCGGGCATCCCCGAATCTGTAGGAGCCGGCTTGC
>NZ_AKJI01000061.1:0-67478 GCF_000282415.1 Pseudomonas sp. GM60 | reverse complement strand
TGACCGTGGGTCTTTCTTACCTGATTTAACCGGAGCCGCCTGCCATGGACATCCTCTACCAGATCCGCGCCCGTCAGGATTCCTTCAGCGCCGGCGAAGGACGCATCGCGCGGCTGATGCTCGACGACGTAGGATTTGCCTCTGCCGCCAGCCTCGACGAGCTGGCGTTGAGAGCGGAAGTCAGCACCGCCACGCTGTCGCGTTTCGCCCGCACGGTGGGTTGCCGCGACTTGCGCGACCTGCGCCTGCAACTGGCACAGGCCAGCGGCGTCGGCAGCCGTTTTCTCGACCCGGCGGGCACGCCCGACCAGTCGGCGTTCTACGGGCAGATTGTGGGCGATATCGAGTCGACGTTGCGTCAGCACCTGTCGGCGTTCGACGAGTCGCGCTTCGCCGACGCGGTGAAACTGTTGGGCAAGGCGCGGATGATTCATGCCTTCGGCATGGGCGGTTGCTCGACCTTGTGCAGCGATGAACTGCAAGTGCGGCTGGTGCGCTTCGGCTACCCGATTTCGGTGTGCCACGACCCGGTGATGATGCGGGTCACCGCAGCCAGCCTCAGTGCCGAGCACGTGGTCATCGTCTGCTCGCTGACCGGCATTACCCCTGAGTTGCTCGAAACGGTGGAACTGGCCCGCAACTACGGCGCAAGGATTCTGGCCATCACACGCAGCGACTCGCCGTTGGCGCAACTGGCCGACATCGTGCTGCCGCTGCAAAGTGCGGAAACCTCGTTCATCTACAAACCCACGGCGGCGCGCTACGGCATGCTGCTGGCCATCGATGTGCTCGCAACCGAGCTGGCGCTGGCCAATCCTGAAGACAATCAAGAACGTCTGCGGCGGATCAAACTCGCCCTCGACGATTACCGCGGCGGCGACGATCACTTGCCGCTGGGAGACTGACATGATGTACGACACGCTGATTCGCAACGCCCTGATCATCGACGGCAGCAACGCCCCTGGTTACCTCGCCGACGTGGCGATTCTGCATGGCCGCATCGAGCGCATCGGCGACCTGCACGACGCCACCGCCAGCGAAGAAATCGACGCCGCTGGCCGAGTGCTGGCACCGGGTTTCATCGACGTGCACACCCACGACGACACGGTGGTGATCCGCCAGCCGCAAATGCTGCCCAAGCTCAGCCAGGGCGTGACCACGGTGATCGTCGGCAACTGCGGGATCAGCGCTTCGCCGGTGAGTTTGAAGGGCGATCCGCCAGACCCGATGAACCTGCTCGGCACCTCGGCGGCCTTTGTTTACCCGACGTTTCGCGACTACCGTGCGGCGGTCGAAGCGGCGAACACCACGTTGAACGTCGCCGCTCTGGTCGGCCATACCGCATTGCGCAGCAATCACCTTGATGACCTGTTTCGCACGGCCACGCCGGATGAAATCAGCGCGATGCGTGAGCAACTGCGCGAAAGCCTTGAAGCCGGCGCGTTGGGTCTGTCCACCGGTCTGGCGTACGCCAGCGCGTTCTCGGCGTCCACCGATGAAGTGATGCAACTGACCGAAGAACTGACCGCGTTCGGCGCGGTGTACACCACCCATTTGCGCAGCGAATTCGAGCCCGTGCTGGAGGCCATGGACGAGGCGTTCCAGATCGGCCGTCATGCGCAATCACCGGTGATCATTTCCCACCTCAAATGTGCCGGCGCCGGCAACTGGGGGCGGAGTCCGCAACTGTTGGCCTCGCTTGAAGAGGCCGCGAAAACCCACCCGGTGGGCTGCGATTGCTATCCCTACGCGGCGAGTTCTTCGACCCTGGACCTCAAGCAAGTCACCGATGCGCACCGCATCACCATTACCTGGTCCACGCCGCACCCGGAACTCGGTGGCCGCGACCTGATGGATATCGCCGCCGAGTGGAACGTTCCGCTGCTGGAGGCCGCTCGCCGACTGCAACCGGCTGGCGCGGTGTACTACGGAATGGACGAGGCGGACGTACGAAGCATCCTCGCGCATCCGCTGTCGATGGTTGGCTCCGACGGCTTGCCGGAAGACCCGTTCCCGCACCCACGTTTGTGGGGCGCTTTCCCACGGGTGCTCGGACATTTCAGTCGCGATGTCGGGCTGTTTCCGCTGCACACAGCGGTACACAAAATGACCGGGTTATCCGCGGCGCGATTCGGCTTGAAGGAGCGCGGTGAAATCCGTGAAGGGCATTGGGCCGACCTGGTGTTGTTCGATCCTGCAACCATTCGCGATGTCGCCGACTTCAACGATCCGCAGCGGGCGGCAGAAGGCATCGACGGGGTGTGGGTCAACGGTGTGTTGAGTTACAGCGAAGGGCAGGCGAACGGGAAACGGGAAGGGCGGTTCCTGGCGCGGGAAGGCGATTTGCGCGCAGGTTTTCAGGGCTTGCACCGTCCCCTGTAGGAGCTGGCTTGCCAGCGATGGCGATGGATCAGTCGACAAATCTTTTGAACTGCTTCACGTGGTGGCACATTGCAATTAAAGAAAGCCATCGCCAAGCCGAAGCGCTGACACTAGCCCGGCTACACTCTGGGCCTTACCAGTCTGGGAGCAACTTGATGAGCTTCGGCAAAACCACCCCGATCCTGCGGATTTTCGACGAAAACAAGGCTGTGGAGTTCTACGTCGACTTCCTCGGCTTCAAGATCGACTGGCAGCACCGTTTCGAGCCGAATTTCCCGCTGTACCTGCAAGTCTCCCGCGGCGAATGCGTGTTGCACCTGTCGGAACATCACGGCGACAGCACGCCGGGCTCGGCGCTGCGCATCGAGACCGATGAGCTGGAGGCGTTTCAGCAGCAATTGCTGGCCAAGGACTACACGTTTTCGCACCTACAGATTCAGGCCATGCCGTGGGGCAGCCAGGACATGACCATCGCTGATCCGTTCGGGAATCGGTTGGTGTTTACCAATGCGATTAGTGTTTGAGCACGGTCTGACAGATTGATCGCCATTGATCTGTAGGAGCCGGCTTGCTGGCGATAGCCGTGTGTCAGGCGCAATCCATGTCGATGGATCCGCCGCAATCGCCAGCAAGCCGGCTCCTACAGGGTTGGTGCCATCCTGTGGGAGCGCCGCTTGTCGACGAATGAGGGTGGCTCAAACCCTGAAGTGACTCACCATCATCTGCAACTGATTCCCCAACCGCGCCAGTTCAACACTGGACTTGGCCGTCTCGTCGCTGGCAGCGGCGGTCTGTTCGGACACGTCGCGTACGTTGATGATGCTGCGGCTGATCTCTTCGGCTACGGCGCTTTGCTGTTCGGCGGCGGCAGCGATCTGCTGGTTCATCGACTGGATGTTGGACACCGTGCGGGTGATGTTTTCCAGTGATACGCCGGCCTTGCGGGTCAGGGCGACGCTGCTGTCGGTGAGGGCGCGGCTGTTGTTCATCACGGCGGACACTTGTTGCGTACCGTTCTGCAAACCGGCCACCAGGCCTTCGATTTCCTCGGTGGATTTCTGCGTGCGCTGGGCCAGGCCACGCACTTCGTCGGCCACCACGGCAAAACCGCGACCGGCTTCACCGGCACGTGCCGCTTCAATGGCAGCGTTGAGCGCCAGCAGGTTGGTCTGTTCGGCCACGGCCTTGATCACGTCCATGACGCTGCCGATCTTGTCGCTTTCGTGTTGCAGCACGCTCATGGCTTCGGTGGAACGCACCACTTCGCTGGCCAGACGCTCGATCTGAGCGATGGCTTCGTTGACCACTTTGTCGCCTTCGCGGGCTTCGCCGTCGGCGGCGGCCGCTGCTTGTGACGCTTCTTCGGCATTGCGCGCGACTTCCTGCACGGTGGCGGTCATCTCGTGCATGGCGGTGGCCACCTGATCGGTCTCGATCTTCTGGCTGTTAACGCCGGCGCTGGTCTGCCCGGTCACAGCGGACAACTCTTCGGCGGCGCTGGCGATCTGGGTAACGCCGTCGCGGATACCGCTGATCAGGTCACGCAGGGTCACGCCCATGCGCGCGATGCCTTGTTGCAATACGCCGAGTTCATCGCGGCGGGTCACTTTGACGTCCTGGGACAGGTCGCCGCCGGCGATGCGCTCGACCACTGCCAGCGTGTCGCGCAGCGGGCGGGTGATCTGACGGGTGATGATGACGGCAGCAATGATCCCGACCAGCAACGCCAGCAAGGTGCTGATCAGTTGCAGAGTGCGGGCTTGTGCGCTTTCGGCGTCACGACGGTCGAGCTGGATCTGATACAGCTGCTCGCTGAGGGTCACGATGGCGGCGCCCTGATCGGTCATTTCCTTGCGCGCCTGCACAGCATCGTTGCTCGCGGCCTTATAGGCCTGCAAAGCGCTGCGGTAATTGCTCAATGCCGTTTCCAGCTGACGCAACTCGTCCAGCATCGTGTCGGCGAATTGCACATTGAGTTGTTTCAGGCTGGCGATGGCCGCATCCAGTTGGCCGACGGCTTTCTGCTCGGTCTCGGCGTTGGTGGTCGCGGTATAACCACGCACTTCGTAACGGGCCAGCATGAACGCTTCCTTGGCGGCGGTGATGGCCTGGAATTGTTCGAAGCGCTGATCGCTCAACGGCATTTGTTGTACACGGGTACTGATGGCGTTGATCAGCGAATTCGCGTTTTCCGCGTTGGTACCCATGGCGTCGCGCGCGCTGTTGCCGGAACGGTAGGCGCTGCGCATTTTGTTCAGGGACGTTTTGTACGCGTCAATTTGCGTACCTTGCTCTTTGAGCAACTTGAGGTTTTCCGGGCTCTTGAACTTCACCAGCAGCGCTTGTTGCTGAGCGGCAAACGCATCCAGGGTGGTCTGGACATTCTGCGCGGTGGTTTCATCGCCGTTGGTCAGCATGTATTGCAAGCGAACCACACGCAGTTTGGTCAGGCCGGCATTGAGCTGGGTGATGTCGCTCATCCAGTTACTGCGGTCAATCAGGCTGCCCAGGCTCGTCCAGCCGGTCAGGGCGAGGACGCAGGTCAGTGCCAGGACCAGGCCAAACCCCAGGCCCAGTTTCATGTTCACGCTGATGTTGCCGAACCAGCTATTCATCAAATTCCTCCAGGAACGTTGCGCTTTTGGTCGTCGGTTGGCTGGAAGATTGTTGTTTTTGGTAGCCAAGGGTGTGTAGCAGGTCTGTATCGGCAGCAATCGCGAGAGCTGAAAGGATTTTGTCAGACGGTTCTGTAACAAAAGTTTTTGCAGGGGGGCTTAAGCTTTTTTTCACATGGGTTTCACCGGCTGCCGACGCGAGCCTCTCTACCCTCGCGGCATCGAATGTAAGTGATGCATGCCGGTGAGGCGGCCTGATGTGGAATTGAGACTGAGTCTGTTCGGGGTCAAACGCTCGATTGATCTGAGCCGTTTTACCCGCTATCGAAACACCGCAGTGGTACTCGCCTCGGCGCTGTTGGTGATCCCGTTGACCGTCTGGCTGTTGCGGCCTGCCGCCGTTCCGGACCTGGCCCATGGCAATGTCTCGGGCGCCCGGGCGTTGTTATCCGGTTGGGCCAAGGGCGACATGATTGTGCTGGTGCGCCATGTCGAGCGCTGCGATCACTCGACGGCCGCGTGTCTGACGGGCAATGACGGCATCACGGATCGTTCGCGCAGCGTCGCCGTGAGTGTCGGTGCGCAATTCGAAAGGCTCGGCCTGGGTGAGGCTGACATTTACAACAGCCCGATGATGCGGACCGCACAGACGGCCTCCTACATGTTCAACAAGGTGAGTACCCATGAGGAGTGGTTGATCAATTGCAAGGGCACTATGTTGCGTGACGCGCTGGCGCACAAAGTGCCAGGGCGTAATCTGATTCTGGTGACCCACAGTGAATGCATGGCGCAGATCGAAAAAGGCCTCAAGCTGCCGACGGCCTCTCTTGGCTACGGCGCCTCTTTGTTTATCTCCGCCGAATCGCTACAGGCGCCGCGAATGCTTGGTTATATTGAAGCTTCCGACTGGCGCTCGGTGACCAGCCAATGAGTAATCCCATGCGTTTTTACTACTTCAACTTCGGTATTCCACTGGCCTGCGCAGCCGTCGTTTTTCTGATGTTCGACATGACCAAAATCGACATCGCGTTCAGTAATCTTTTTTTTGATCCGCTGACCCAGACCTTCCCGCTCGACCAGGTTCACTTCTTTGAAAAGCTCACCCATAAATGGGCGCGGATCATTCCGAACTGGACTGCTGAAATTGCCTTGATCGGCGCGATGCTGTCGTTTGTCTGGCCGCTGATCAACCCGCAAAAGCGTCCACGTCTTGGCCGATTCCTGGAGCGGAGCAAAGCCGCTCCGGTGCTGAAGTTTGCCTATGACCATCGTCGGGATTTTCTGTTTGTGGTGTTCGCGTTTGCCATTTGCACCGGGGTGATCCATTTCCTCAAGGCGCACACCAGCGTGTATTGCCCAATTGAAACGACCCTGTATGGCGGGAAAATTGCCCACATGGAGTGGTACGAAAACTTCCAACTGTTCAGGGAAGCCGGTGAGGGGCGCTGCTGGCCGGGCGGGCATGCGTCCGGCGGGTTCACCATGCTGGCGTTGTACTTCGTGGCGCGCCGCTATCGCTGGCGCTATTCGAAAGCGCTGATGTACGGCTCGCTGCTGCTCGGTTTTGTCTACGGCACGACGCGGGTCCTGCAAGGCTGGCATTACATGTCCCACACGTTTTGGGCCGGGATCTTCGTGTGGCTGGCGTGTTTGCTGACGGCGTTGGCGTTTTATGGGCGAGCGCGGCTGGATGTGCCGGTGGATCAGATGACATCACTGTCGGCTGGCCGTCCGTCATCGCGAGCAGGCTCGCTCCCGCAAGGGAACGCGGTCCAGTGTGGGAGCGAGCCTGCTCGCGATTAACGATGACGCGGTATGCCTGCCTACTCCTGCGGATCAACGTTATCCAGTGCCTGGTTCACTGCCAGCTCTGCCAGCATGATGATCTGCGCAATGGCCAGCGCGGTGTTGCGCTGTGAACCATCGAGGTAGGTGGCTAAATCGCTGGTCATGACGCTGGCGGATGCCAATGACTCGCAGGCATGGGCGAGGAGGTTTTCAGTGCCGATGTCGGGAAGGATCGTGAAGAAGGGGCTGGGGCGGTATGGGGAGGTAGTCGGGGGATCGGGGATTAATTTGTCCATACAAATTTTCCTTTTGCGTTGGAGCCGCCGCTTGCCGTTTCTCACGCGGCTAAGAGGTGGCAGCTATGTGCGGGGTGAGAAAACCGGTCATGGACACCCGGGCCAGACCAAAGTCTGCCCGCACACAGCCGCCATAACGCATTTGCGGACAGCGGATAAGCTGGCGCGATTATGCGGTTACAGGCTCTGTATGACCATAAGTTGCCAGGTTCTCACACCCGATCACTGAGTTTTCAGTGACAAGCAAAGACTAAAGAGCCCGCTTCCGAGCAACAACCCTAAAAATCTGTGGGTGTTTTCTTCGTTTTTGGTAGGAGATGTCCTGCAATGACGACGACATTTTTATCGACAGTGAAGCCGCCATCGCGAGCAGGCTCGCTCCTACAGGAGACTGCGGTCGTACGCGTAATCCGTGAGCAAAGTCATCAAGCGGATGGCGTACGGCTACCGGGACAGCGAATTCTTTTTCATGAAGACCAAGAGCGTCTTTCCCGGTAATCCGTGAAGAACCAAAAAAAAAGCCCGCGGGAGGGCGGGCAAACCGTAGTTTCTTGAATGAGCGAGCGCAATGTACCGGTTGCCGGGGCGCGATGGGGTGAAGAAAAATTCATCTGCGCCGCGGCAAAGTCGGGGCTTACGGCAAATGATCGGCCGCAAAGTCCGCCTCCGACCGTGCCCGCAAACGCCCCTTGCGACAGGCTTGCTGGAAGCGTTCGAAGTCGCGGTCATTCTGTTCGGTATAGGATTTCGCATACTTGAACAGCGCATCGGCCAGCGCATCGCTTTTGCCGATATAACCGCTGATCTGCGCAGCATGCCCGGACGATTTGGCGTGGGCACGGGCGAGGGCGCGGCCGCAGATTCGGCCATAGGCGGCAAAGGCTTCGGCGTCGAAGGTTTCCAGTTCGGCGGAGATTTTCATGTCGCGCAACTGACGCACGTAAAAATGGCGACCGTTGGGGCCGGTGGTCCAGCCGAGGAACAGATCACTGGCGGACTGCATCAGCCGTTGACCATCGACCACGCGCTGACCGTTATGCCGCACGCGAGACTTGGCCTTCACGTAATCGGCGAGCACCGACCGCCGTGCTTCCTTGAATTGCAGGAACAACGGGAACTCTTGCTCGTCTGTCAGTAGCGCCACCAGGCAGCGCGTGCCGACACTGCCGACACCGACCACTTTGAACGCCAGGTCCTGAACACTGAAGCGTGACAGCAGCCCGCGCCGGTCGGCTTGCAGGGTCGTCCGATATTCATTCATGAACGTCTCGTAGAGCGGTCGCCAGTCCGCGAGCCGCAGCCAGTCATCGTCGGCATCCAGCAGCGTGGTGTTTTTGTGCAGATGGAAAATTTCCGGCAGATCATCGCGAATGATCAGACGGCCTGCGGCGTCACGTTCACTGATTTTCGGCAACAGTTCGGCATGGGTGCGGCGTTCGGCTTTGGCGATGGCGCGCTCCACATGCTCCAGCGTGGCTTTACTCGCCTGTTGCCGCAGATCGTCATAACTGATGGATTCGTACCAAGTCTCCAACGCGCTTTGCTCTGCGCATTCGAGCATCGTTTGCTGATACGCGGCGACCACTTCGCGGCAGACGTTTTCTTCCACGGTTTCGCCATGGCGCAGGTCCCGGGCGGCCACCATGAAACTCGCCACCAGACGTTTGACATCCCACTCCCAAGGGCCGGGATGGGCCTCATCGAAGTCATTGACGCTGAACAGCAGGTTGCGCTCTGGCGTGGCGAAACCGCCGAAGTTCATCAAGTGACTGTCACCGCAGATCGTCGACACCAGACCCATGTTCGCCGTGCCGGCCAGGTCGTGAGCCTGCAACAGCGCGTTGCCGCGATAAAAGGTGAACGGCGACACCAGCATGCGGCCATAGCGTAACTCGACCAGAGAATTGACCCGTCCCTCGCTGGATCGCTTGATCAGTGGCAGCGGGTCACGACTGGTTTTTCCGGTGGCCGCTTGAGCACTGCGAGGGCAGTTTTTTCGAGCGTCCTTGCCTTGCTTCAAGCGGTCTTTGAGGGTCATGGGGGCTCGGTAGATAAAAGTGATGAAAGGTCAGGTTTTGGTATCCGAACGATTTGTATTGGATGGGATGAGTGTAGAGAAAAATGCTCAAAGCACTGCTTCAAGTTGGTTGATGTCATTTTGATGTTGAAGTGGGCAGTAATGGTCCCTAAAGTGATTGTTCTTATGTTCAAGAGAAGGAACTCCCGCGTGAAGATTATCCAGTGCTCTTTGATCTTGGGTGCCGTGTTCGTGTTGAGCGGCTGTGTGGTGCAAAGCACCTATAGCAAGACCATCGCCGTTACCAAGGACGCTGACGGTCGGGTGATTCAAACCGTTGAAAGCGAGACAGTGGTTCAGCCAGCCTCGGGTTACCCACTGCGACTGGAAAAAATCAAAGGTGTTCAACCTTGATGGTTCGTTGAAAAAAACATCTCTTGGAAAAAGGCACTTGGTGTTTGCTCTCCAAGTGCCTGTTTCATTTAGTCTTTTTATGACAAGAAATTGTTAATCCTGCGAAATCAGCGTAAGCAATCGCCGCCTCTGTCACAGGTTAGGCATAGGTCTCGCTCAGGGATTGTTCAATACTCCGTCACCCCATCAACCCTCAACACCCACCCGGCCTCTCCAGGCTTCAATCTGTACTGAATCTGCCGTATTCGCCCCGTTCTGCCCGCTCCGGCATCGCTGCCGTCATACACCGGAAACCGCCGCGCCAATGCGTTTTCCACCACCGCAAATTCATCCTCACCCTGATAACCCTGCGCCGCTTTCGCGTTCTCGCTGATATCCGGAAGATAAATTTCGCTGAGCGATTTTTTCTGATTGGCAGCGTAGGCAATCAGCTCGCCCGGCAACCTGGGGCCAGGTGATCTGGCGAAGACGTACACCTCGGGTGAGCCATTCTGATCAAGGTCCGCAACTTCGGCCCGGACGATGTCGCCGGTCAGGGGACGAGTGATGTCCGAGTTGTCGATTTCCAGCCCTAAGGGGGAAATACGCAATACCCGACTGCCGCCCACCAGCTCGCTTTTCACATGAAAGTGAATGCCCTGCAGTTCGAGCACCTGGTCAAACGGCGCAGTGCTGTGTGTGCCGTCAGCGGGGCTGAGGTTCAATGAAAGGCGGTAATTCGCCACTTCCTTGCGCCGCACTGCGTTGCACATGAGGTAGACCTGAACCGTGTACTCGCCATCGGCGGGCAGCGGTCCCAGGAAGTGATTGCCCATGACCGAGCTGTTGAACAGCGCAAAGTCGGCACCTTTGGCGGTGATGTTGAAGTAGGCGCAGGTGTTGGGCGGTTCGAGATCGACGGTCAGGATCTGGCCTGCTTTTGCGCTCAGACGGTACTGAGCGGTGAGCTGGCCTTTGATCGAGCCGGAGCGCTTGACGGTGTCAGAGTCGCTCTTGAAATCAATCTGTTCGACACGCGTCTCGACCTTGGTGGCGGCGTATGTCGGCAGGCAAAACATGGTCGCCAGGAGGGCAGTGACCCAGAGGTTCATGGTGATCTTCCTGAGTGCTGCAGTTCGGTGTGTCGCCCCTGCATCTGACACATCAGCATAGAGCCTGGGCGACGCTAAAGCTGCCGCTCCTCGTTGAGGTTTTTCGAGGAGTTGACTGGTTTCGGCGATGGTCCGGGCGGTATTGCATGTCACCATGCATCTAATAAGGATCGTCAATTTAACGGCGTCTTTTGTGTATTTTTTGACGCCTTAAAGAAATTAGACAAAACATTGACAGTATCTCTTTGGTATCACATTATCGGCCGCGTTTTGATGGCTCTACGCCATAAAAACGACGCACAGGTAGCAGATCGTCCCAATGATTTTGAACCTTCAGGATTTGGACGATGTCGCAGTTCTGGTTTGCGGGCTAAACGCCATCAGTCTGGGTAATGATTTCTACAAAGCCACTGTCTAGCGGACGTTCACGCGATGTCTGCGCTTGAATCTTCAGGAAGAAAACTCATGGTTGTTGGGCGAATACTGGTTACCGGCGGTGCAGGATTCATCGGATCACACCTCGTGGAAGCGTTGCTGGGCAAAGGCTACAACGTGCGTGTACTGGATAACTTGTCGACCGGGAAGGTCGATAACTTGCCGGTTGGTCATGCCAATCTGGACCTGATGGTCGGTGATGTGGCGGACGCTGCAGTCGTGGAACAGGCCATGCGTGATTGCAGCGCAGTCGTTCACCTGGCTGCGGTGGCATCGGTGCAAGCCTCGGTCGATGATCCGGTTGGCACTCATCAAAGCAATTTCGTCGGCACGCTCAACGTTTGCGAAAAAATGTTGAAGGTGGGGATCAAGCGCGTGGTGTTTGCGTCCAGCGCGGCCATCTACGGCAACAATGGCGAAGGTTCGGCGATCGATGAGGACACCCCAAAGTCCCCGCTTACGCCCTATGCCAGCGACAAGTTGGCCAGCGAGTACTACCTGGATTTCTATCGCCGTGAGCACGGTCTGGAGCCAGTGGTCCTGCGCTTCTTCAATATCTTCGGTCCACGCCAGGACCCGTCATCGCCGTATTCCGGCGTGATCAGCATCTTCACTGAACGGGCGATCTCCCGCAAACCTGTGGCGATTTTCGGTGACGGCGAACAGACCCGCGACTTCGTCTTTGTTGAAGACCTGGTGAGCATCCTCGTCCAGGCGGTTGAAACAACCGAGCCGAGCGCTAGTGCGATGAATGTCGGGCTCAGCCGTTCCACCAGCCTCAACGACCTGATCACTGAACTGGGACGCGCCACCGGCAGGCCTTTGACCGTGACTTATCAAGCGCCACGTCGAGGCGATATTCGTCATTCGCGCGCCAACAACGCTCGTTTGCTTGAGCGTTTCACCCTCCCTGCACCGACTTCCATCGGCCGGGGCCTGGCACAGCTTCTGCGCAGTTTGTAATCCGGCCGGTTCGCGCCGTATCAGTTCAGTCATTTCAAGAGTGAATTATGGAAATCGTTTTTCGCAGGATGCCTATCCGCGCGGTCGTCAAGCGGCTGCTGGCTGCCTTGGCGCTCTTCGTGAGCGGGCCGGCCGTCCAGGCTGCCGCTTTGCCGCAGCCCTCCAGCGTGACCTTCTGGTACGCCGACCAACCGCCAATTCCCGAGTTGGCGCAGTTCGACTGGTCCGTGGTCGAGCCGGGCCATATGACTGCCGAGGACGTCAAAACCCTGCGCCAGCTGGGCAGTCAGCCGTTCGCTTATCTGTCGGTCGGCGAGTTCAGTGGCACCAAGGTTGAAATCGACAAGGCCGGCCTGAAAAAAGCGGTCAGCCCGGTGCGTAACGACGCATGGGACAGCCAGGTCATGGACCTCTCCGCGCCGGCCTGGCGCGAGCATCTGTTCAGCGCCGCCAAGGCTTTGCAGGCTGAAGGGTATGCCGGGTTGTTCCTCGATACCCTCGACAGTTTTCAGTTGTTGCCGCAAGCCTCGCGAGAAGCCCAGCGCGTCGCCCTCGCCAGTTTCCTGCGTGAACTGCACCAGCGTGAGCCGAAGCTGAAGCTGTTTTTCAACCGCGGCTTTGAAGTGCTTCCAGACCTTGACGGCGTTGCCGCCGCAGTGGCCGTCGAGTCCATCTACGCCGGTTGGGATGCGTCCGCCAAGCGCTATCGGCCGGTGTCCGAATCCGATCGTCAGTGGCTCGAAACACACCTGCAACCCTTGCGTGCCAAAGGCATCCCGCTGGTCGCCATCGACTACTTGCCGCCGGAGCGTCGCGAAGAGGCGCGCAAACTCGCCAAGCGTCTGCGCGACGAGGGGTTCATCCCGTACATCGGCACCCCTGATCTGGACTCGATGGGCATTAGCAACATCGAAGTGCAGCCTCGCCGCGTAGCGCTGGTTTTCGACCCGCGCGAGGGCGACCTGGCCGACAACGCCGGGCACAGCCTGCTCGGCGGTCTGCTCGAGTACCTCGGTTATCGTGTCGATTACCTGCCGGCCGACAACTCACTGCCGGGCTACCGTTTCAGTGGCTTGTATGCCGGTGTCGTTACCTGGATGACCAGCGGCCCGCCGCAGGACAGTCCGGCCTTCAACCGCTGGATCAACGCGCGTCTGGACGAGCACGTGCCGGTGGTTTTCTTCTCCGGTCTGCCGATTGAAGACAAACTCCTGCTCAAGCGCCTTGGCCTCAAGCGCGATGCACCTCCGGGCACGCAAGTGCTGACCATTACTCATCAGGACAAGGCGCTGCTCGGGGCGTTCGAAGCACCGGTGCAGCCCCGATCCCGTGACCTGACCGCTGTTTCAGTGCTGCCCAACGGGCCGAAAGCAGCATTGTCGCTGACCAATGCCGGTGGCGAAGTTTTCACTCCAGTGGTGATTGGCGAGTGGGGCGGCCTGGCCCTTGCGCCGTACATTCTCGAAGTGAACAACGAACGCAGCCGCTGGATTCTCGATCCGTTCGCGTTCCTTCAGGCCAGCTTGCGTCTGCCGGTGCAACCGCGTCCGGACACCACCACGGAGAACGGCCGTCGCATCGCTACGGTGCACATCGATGGCGACGGGTTTCCATCCCGCGCCGAAGTGCGAGGCACGCCATACGCCGGCCGACATACGCTGGAAGATTTCATCAAGCCCAACCCGTTTCTGACCTCGGTGTCGATCGTCGAAGGCGAGATTTCACCGCGCGGAATGTTCCCGTTCCTGGCGCGTGAACTGGAGCCGATCGCCCGTGAAATCTTCGCCAACCCGAAAGTCGAAGCGGCCACGCACACCTTCAGCCACCCGTTTTTCATGCAGCCGGACAAAGCCAGGAAACGCGAAAACTTCAAACCGGAGTACGGTTTGAACATGGCCATCCCGGGCTACGACAAGATCGATTTCCGCCGCGAGATTTTCGGTTCGCGCGATTACATCAACCAGAACCTCACCACCGCGCAAAAGCCGGTGAAGCTGGTGTTCTGGCCAGGCGATGCATTGCCTTCGCCGGCGACGTTGAAGCTGGCCTATGACGCCGGTCTGAAAAACGTCAACGGCGCCGAGACCAGGATGACCAAGGCCGATCCGTCGCTGACCGGGTTGAACCCGTTGCTGCGACCGACCGCCGGTGGGTTGCAGTACTACGCGCCGATCATCAACGAGAACCTCTTCACCAACCTGTGGAAAGGCCCGTATTACGGCTTCCGCGATCTGGTCGACACCTTCGAACTGACTGACAGCCCGCGACGTCTGCGCGGGCTGCACCTCTATTACCACTTTTACTCAAGCACCAAGCAGGCTTCGATCAAGGCGATGCACGAGATCTACGGCTACATGCGCGAGCAGCAGCCGATGTCGCTGTGGATGAGCGATTACATCGATCGTCTGCACGGCTTGTACCAGGCCAGCCTGGCGCGTACTGCCGACGGTGCCTGGCAGGTTCGCGGCATGGACGCGCTGCGCACGGTGCGGCTAGACCCGCAAATGGGTTGGCCGGATTTGCTGCGTTCACAAGGGATTGCCGGTGTGCGCGACTTGCCCCAAGGGCGCTATGTGCATTTGAGCAGCGACCGGGCGTTGCTGGTGCTGCGACCCGACCGGGACGACAGACCAGCGCTGGAGGAGGCCAATCTGCCATTGGTGGACTGGCGTTACCTGGATGATCGTCGTGTGAGCTTTTCGTTTGCAGGGCAGTTCGATCTGACGTTCTCGGTACGCTCGACAAGCGCCTGCCGGGTGGAGGTGGACGGCCAGCGTTTTGCGGGCAAGGCCTCGGCCGGTCTGTGGACTTTTCAATTACCGATGAAGCAGGTGAGTAATGGTCAGCTCGTCTGCAACTAATTCCTCAGCCACCAAAAGCGGCCGTCTGCTCAACCCCTGGGCATTGGCGGTAGTGGCGGTCGCCGTGGGCGGTCTGCTGTGGGCGACTTTCCAGCGCGAAGAAACCTTCCAGCCCGATGGTCGTGAGCCGGATGCGGTGTCGGCCAACTACGCCGAGCTGCTGCTGACGGCTCACCCGGAAGATGATCATTTGCGTATGCAACTGGTCGATCTGCTGATTCGACTCGGCGACTACACCAAGGCACGGCAACATCTGGAGGCCTGGCCCAAGCCGCTGCCCGACATCCAGGCTTACTACCGCCTGGAGCTGGATGCATTGGTCGCGGCAAACGGCAGCGATCTGATTGCGCAGCAAGCGTTGGTCGAACGACTGAAAAGCTTCGATCACGGCAAACTGCCGGTGCCGTTGTTGCAGAACCTGGCGAAGCTGGCGCTGACGTTGCAGGCCCCGGCCTTTGCGGCCAGTGTCTTCGAGGAGATTGCCGGTCGTGATCCACAGTTGCGCACCGAGTCGCTTAAGTCCGCTGCTCAGTGGTATATGGCGGGCGAGCAACCCGCTCGGGCAGCGGACGTCTATCTGCAACTCAAACGAGACAGCCAGCAAGCAACCGAGCGTCGCGACTACGCGAAACTGGCGTTCGACAGCCTGTTGTCCGCCGGTCGTGGCGACGAGGCTGCGCAGGTGCTTTCCGATGAATTACCGCAGCTGAACAATACACAAACCGATGCCCCGTGGCTGGAGCAGGGCGTCGATGTCGCGGTGGCGAGCAAGCGTTTTGACCTGGCGCAGCGAGTGCTCAAACAGTGGCAAGTCCTGCAGCCGGATAACCCGCAAATCCTGCAGAAAGATTTTCACATGCGCCTGGCCATTGGCGATCTGGCGGGGGCTTGGGAAACCGGTCAGCAGTTAGTGATCGACCATCCGGATGATCCGGCGCTGCTCGAGCAAATGGCCCACCTCGGTGAATGGCGTGGCGAGAGCGAAGCCGCGCTGGGTTACTGGATTCGTCTGCTCGCGTTGCAGGAAAACCCCCAGACCCGCGAACACGCGTGGCGTCTGGCGAGTCAGCAGTTCGATTTTGATCGGTCGATTCCGTTGCTCGCAGACATCATGCAGATGCGCGCGCTCACCGACATCGAGCTCGATGCGCTGATCTATGGTCACGAATCGCGAGGTACGCCGAACGAGGCCGAAGCCTGGTTGCATGTCTATTTGCGCAAGTACCCGACGCACCGTCTGGCATGGACGCGTTTGCTACAGAACCTGGAAAACACCGGGCAGTTCGCCGCCAAGGCCAAGGTTTACAAGGACTATTCGAAACGTTTCAAGCTCAACACCACCGAACAGGTCGACTGGGCCAACACCTACCTGAAACTGTTTGATGACCAGGCGGCGTGGAGCGTGGTACAGGCCAATGACGAGCGCATTACGGACGCGGATTACTGGCGGATCCGAGCCTCTCTGGCCTGGGATCTGGAGCGCGATGAAGACTTGCAGGTCTCGCTGGAAAGAATGCTCGCCCTCAATGGCCAGTTGACCAGCGGCGATGAGAGCCAGTTGATCACCCTGTATCGCACCAGCGATCCGCAACGTGCCTTGAAACTGATGGTGGGCAGTTGGTACCGCGCAAGGGATCCGCAACGCCTGGTCGAGGCCTTGCAGCAAGCACAGGAGTTACAGGACTGGCCGCAAGTGATTGCACTGCTCAAGGATGCCGAGCAATACCCGCAGGCCTATGAGCAGGCACAAGTGCTGGCGGTGCGCGGTGCGCTGGCGGTGCAGCAGGGACAGAGCGACGAGGCCGAGCGCTTGTACCAGCTGGGCTTGTCGCGTTACCCCGACGACAACCTGTTCCGCGAGCGCTTGATGTGGCTTTACGTCGATCAGGGCAACACCACCCGACTCAAGCCGCTGCTGAGTCAATGGCGTGCGCAGGCGCGTGAAGACCGCCTCTTGTGGCTGCCGTTCGCCAGTGCCAGCCAGATGCTTGGCCGCGACAGTGACGCGTTGGCCTGGTACCGCATGTACCTCAAGGGCAGCCCGAATGACTGGCTGGTGCGCGCGGCCTATGCCGATGCACTCGACAGCGCCGGTTATCAGGACGCTGCCCAGCGTCTGCGTTTAAAGCTGCTGCGCAGCCCCGAGGGCGAAAGCATTCAACCGTCGTCCCAGCGTTATGCGATCTGGTTGCGCCTGATGGCGAGCAGCTATTCGCCGCGCAAGGCTCAGCAGGAAGTGTTGAAGTGGAAGGATGGTTCGCCGGCGATGCTGCAATTGTGGTTCGAACGGTTGCTGGCACGTCTCGACGCGACGAATCAGGAATCGCAGAAAGACCAGTGGCTGGATTGGGCACGCAGCCAGGGCCTGAAGGTCGAGCGCTACGAGCAGATTCAGCAGGCCCTGCGCAGTCGCAATAAAGAACAGGTCGAAACGCTGTTGGCCAGCAGCGATCTGAACCCGGCGCAGCGCGCTCAGGCCCTCAGTCGTCTGGGGCGTCTGGGAGAAGCACTGGACGTCAACCTCTCCGCGCTCGGTGACGAGCAGCCTGGCGCCGTGCGTGAGCAACTGCGCCGTCAGGCGGTGGAAATCCACGAAGCCACGCCACAAGGGGCGCAGCTGTCCTGGCATCAGCAGGATTTCGGCGGCCTGGAATTCAACGCGCCACGTCTGCAGATCGCCCGTAACCTGGGTGACAACTGGTACGCTGATATTGAGCTGGAGCAGGGCACCTACAGCGGCGACGACGTGAACTCTTCGCAACTCGGCGAGGAACGCAACGCGGCCCTGACGCTGATCCGTCCGGTGGAAAACGGCCGCTACAAACTGTTCGCCGACACCAGTCAGCGCAAGGACGACGACCGCAATGGCCTGGGCCTTTCCCGTACGTGGCAGTTGGGCGTCAGCGATGAACTCGAAACCGGTCTGGACTGGCATCGCAAGAGTGAGGGCAGCGGTTTGATGCGCGCCTTTGGTCAGCACGACAGTGTGTGGGTCGGTGGTCGCCATGGTTTCTCCGCGCGTGATCAGCTCAGTTGGGAAGTGGCGCAGAAGTCATTCTCCACCCGTGCCGGCGACAACCTGGGTAATGGCCAGGCGCTGAAGATGGAATACAACCACACGCTGGAATTCGCCGGGCCCAACTGGACCGTGCGCAGCGGTGTCGACTATCAGCACAACAACGTGAACGACCGCCGCCTGGACGACCTGTCCAGCCGCAACGGCGGGCCGGTAATCGTGCCCGATCAGGAGCGTGATGCCGTAACCGGAGAACTCGACGCCAGCGATACGCAAACCGTCATGGGCAGCGACCTGCTGCAGAGCCGCTACGGGCAACTGTACGTCGGCACCTCATGGCGTCGCGGGATACCGGGCGCATTGGTGCGCACCAAACCGCAGTACACCTGGCTGGTGGACGTGACGGCCGGTTGGCAATGGCTGGATCAAACCTTCAACTACGGCATCAACACCGGGATCGGCTTCGAAGTGCTGGGTGATGACGAACTGGCCCTGACCTTCGGCTACCAATCCGCGCCACAAGGCGGGGATGGTCAGTCCGGCGGAACACTGGGTGTGAGCTACGGCGTGCGTTTTGGACGCTGATCATGGAATGTCTACAGGAGAAAAACCTATGCAAGTAATTCGTAATCTGAGCCTGGCTCTGGCAGTCCTGTTCGTCGCCGGTTGCGCCAGCTTCACCGATGAGGCCAGCCCGAACCTGCCGCGCAATGCGCAGTGGGGCATTGTGCCGATGGTCAACTATTCGCAGACGCCACAGGCCGGTGAACGCAGCGAGCAGATCCTGCTCAGCGTGCTCAGCAGCCACGGCCTGCAACCACGGGTTTACCCGGTCAGCACTCAGGGCGAACAAGCGCTGATGGATGACAACGAGCGTCTGGCCGGAGCCCTGGAATGGGCGCGTGAGCAGAAACTCGATTATGTGATCGCCGGCAGCGTTGAAGAGTGGCAGTACAAGAACGGCCTGGACGGCGAGCCAGCGGTGGGCATCAGCCTGCGTGTACTCGATGGCAGCAGCGGTCGCGTACTCTGGAGCAAGAGTGGCGCGCGTGCCGGCTGGTCCCGTGAAAGCCTCGCGGGCACCGCCCAAACGGTGCTCGACAAACTTGTTGGCGCCCTTCGGTTCGAGTGATTGCAATGAATTCTCCCCACATGGATTACAGCCTGGCGCCTCAAGCCAGCGGCCCGGTGTCTTGGCTGGAAACGTTACTGGTGACCGGTCTGGCCATCGGCCTCGGCTTGTGGCTGACCCCTGAAGACCCGTTACAGATGCGCGGTGGTTTCCCCTGGCCGATTCTGGCGCCGCTGCTGTTGGGTGTGCGTTACGGTTTTGTGCGCGGTTTGTTCAGTGCCAGCCTGCTGGTGGCGGCGCTGTTTGCGCTGCGCTACAGCGGCCATGAAAACTACACCAGGCTCGAACCTTCGTTCATCGTCGGCGTGCTGGTTTGCGGGATGCTGGTCGGCGAGGTGCGTGACCTGTGGATGCGGCGCCTTGAGCGTTTGCAGATGGCCAACGAATATCGTCAGTACCGTCTCGATGAATTCACCCGCGCGCACCAGATTCTGCGGGTTTCCCACGACCTGCTGGAGCAGCGCGTGGCCGGTAGCGACCAGAGCTTGCGCAGCTCCTTGTTGGGCCTGCGCGAAAAACTTCGGGTGATGCCGGAGGACAACGATGCGCTGGGCGCGCTGGCAGACCCGATCGTGGCGATGCTCGGACAATACGGCGCGCTGCGAGTGGCCGGTCTGTATCGCGTGGACGTGCGCGAAGAAAATGTCCTCCCTGACGCGCTGGCAACCATCGGTGTCATGGGGGCGTTGGGCACTGAGGATGGTCTGGTCAAGCTGTGCCTGGAGCGTGGCGAACTGGTCAGTGTGCGTCAGGAGCTGATCGATTCCGGTACCTCCGCGCAGTTCTCATCGTTGCAGGCGTGCATTCCGTTAATCGATGCCGAGGGTCGTCTGCTGGCGATTCTGGCGGTTCGGCAGATGCCGTTCTTCGCCTTCCAGGATCGCACTCTGAGCCTGTTGGCGCTGCTCGCCGGGCACATCGCCGACCTGTTGCGTCGAGACCCGCAAGTCCTGCAACTGCCCGACGCCGATGCACAGCAATTCACCCTGCAGCTCAAACGTTCGCTGGTGGATGTCGAGCAGCACAAATTGCCGGCCGGCCTGTTTGCGTTTGAAATGACCCGTCCCAACGAAGAGCTGACTCGTTTGATGGAGCGCAGTCAGCGCGGTCTCGATTTGCATTTGCCGGTGCTTAACAACCGGGGTCATAGGCTGTTGCTGGTGCTTTTGCCGTTGACCAGCCCGCAGGGCACCGAAGGTTATCTGGCGCGCATCAGCCTGTTGTTGCATGAGCACTTTGGCATTGAAAGTAACCTGGACAGCCTCGGTGTGCGGGTGATGCCTTTCAATCTGGAGCCTGGCTGTGAACGCAACGGGCTGCGTAATTTCCTGTTCAACGAGTGTGGCCTGAATGATCAGCAAGTGGCTGTTTAGCGGAGCCTTGTTGTTAGAGGCGGGCAGTTGGGCCAGTTTGTGGCTGGCAGCGCCCGAGTTACAACAATTGCTGGTGTTCACCCTCAGCCATGGCCTGGCCTGCGTGCTGCTGTGCGCCGCGGTGTGGCTGTTGTTGCCGGCACGCTACCGGGCGCCGTTGCCCTGGAGCCCGCTGTTCATTTTCAGCCTGGCATTCTTTGTCCCGGTGATCGGGGCGATCGGTGTGGTCGCGTCGATATTTCCTGCGTTGTACCTGCCGCGCAAGCGTGACAAGCAAGCCTGGCAAGCGGTCGGAATCCCGAGCCTGCCGTTTCGCGCTCAGTTGCAGTCGCATTCGCCGATCTTTGCCGACGGCGGTTTGCAGGATGTGCTGCGTCATGCACCGGATCCGGATCAGCGTCTGGCCGCCTTGCTTGCTACGCGGCGGATGCCGGGCAAAGAAGCGGTGCCGATCCTCAAACTGGCGCTTGGCGATCCCAGTGACGACGTACGTCTGTTGGCGTACTCGATGCTCGACAAGCAGGAAAGCGACATCAACTTGCGCATCCAGATCGCCCTTGGGCAACTGGCCGATGCCAACACCAAAGTGGCCGGTGCGCTGCATGGCACCCTGGCGCGCTGGTATTGGGAGTTGGCGTATCTCGGCCTGGCGCAAGGCAGCGTGCTCGAACACGTACTCAACCGGGCCAGCGATCATGCCGAACAGGGTTTGAGCGCGGGCGAGGGCGGTGAGCTGTTTCTGCTGGCGGGGCGCATTGCCCTGGAGCGGGGTGATATCGAGCGCGCCGAAGTCCTTTTGCATCAGGCCCAGGACAACGGCATGGGGGCCGCGCAGGTGTTGCCGTTTCACGCCGAGCTGGCGTTCGAGGCCGGTCGTTATCACGAAATTCCGGGGTTGCTCGCAAGCCTTCCGGAGAAAACCCGTCAGCGGCCTCCTTTCGCTGAATTGGTGAGGAGCTGGACATGAAGCATAAGGAAGCAGCCCCGGTTGCCGACATCTGCCTGCTGCTCGAAGGCACCTGGCCTTACGTGCGTGGCGGCGTGTCGAGCTGGATTCATCAGATGATCCTCGGCCTGCCGGAGTTGACTTTTTCGGTGATGTTTATCGGCGGCCAACGTTCGGCCTATCCGTCGCGGCGCTACGAAGTGCCCTCGAATGTGTTGCACATTGAAGAGGTGTTTCTCGAAGATGCGACGCGTCCAACCAACACCCGCGCCGCGCCGCGAGTAGCCGATCCGCAACAGCTGCTGGACCTGTATCGCTTCCTGCATCACCCGGATGCGCCGGAGCCCGAACTGGGTGAGCGCTTGCTCGATTGCATCGCACAGGGTCGCCTGAGCCTCGACGATGTGCTGCGCAGTCGCGCCAGTTGGGAAGTGTTGAGCGAGGGCTATCGCCAGCATTGTGCCGACCCGTCTTTCGTCAACTATTTCTGGACCCTGCGTTCGATGCAGTCGCCGTTGCTGATGCTCGCCGAAGCGTCGCGCAACATGCCGCAGGCGCGGGTACTGCATTCGATTTCCACCGGGTACGCCGGGCTGCTGGGATGCATCCTCAAGCAGCGCTGGAACTGTGCCTACTTGCTCAGCGAGCACGGGATTTACACCAAGGAACGCAAGATCGACCTGGCCCAGGCCACGTGGATCGCCGAGAGCTCCGGCCAGGCGCTGAACCGTAGCCTCGATGCCGGTTCGGGCTACATCCGCACCTTGTGGATTCGCTTCTTTGAGCGCATCGGTCAACTGACCTACAACAGCGCCGATAACATCATTGCGTTGTATGACGGCAACCGTCAGCGGCAGATCAAGGACGGCGCCGACCCTGCCCGCACGCAGGTGATTCCGAACGGCATCGATTTGCCGCAGTGGAGCCGCGCACTGGAAGCCCGTGCGCCCGGCATTGCGCCGGTGGTGGGTTTGATCGGGCGTGTGGTGCCGATCAAAGACGTGAAAACCTTTTTGCGGGCCATGCGCGGTGTGATCAGCGCGATGCCCCAGGCGGAAGGCTGGATCGTCGGCCCGGAAGAGGAAGACCCGGAGTATGTCAGCGAATGCCGCAGCCTGATGGCCAGCCTGGGCCTGGAGGGCAAGGTGCATTTCCTTGGCTTCCAGCGCATTCAGGACCTCCTGCCGAAGCTCGGCCTGATGGTGCTGACCTCGATCAGTGAAGCGCAACCGCTGGTGATTCTCGAAGCCTGGGCCGCCGGCACGCCGGTGGTCAGCAGCGACGTGGGTTCGTGCCGGGAATTGATCGAAGGCGGCAGCGCCGAGGACCGCGACCTCGGCCTGGCCGGCAAGGTGGTGGCGATTGCCGACCCACAGGCCACCTGCGCCGCGATCCTTGAACTATTGCGCAGCCCGCAACGCTGGCAGGCCGCTCAGGCCAGCGGCTTGTTGCGGGTCAATCGTTACTACACCGAAGCCTTGATGCTGCAGCGTTATCGCGACTTGTACAAAGCAGCCATGGAGAACAGTTAAATGGCCGGCATTGGCTTCGAACTGCGCAAGATCCTTTCGCGCGACTCCTACACCGCAACCCTGCACGCCTACGTGTACGCCGGGCTGATCAGCTCCGGTCCCTGGGTGTTGTCGATCATCAGCGTGATGCTGGTGGGCATCATCAGCTTGGGCCTTGTGATACCCAACTCGTTGGTGGGGCAGTTTCTGGTGACGGTGACCTACCTGATGGCCACCTCGTTGATTCTCACGGGTGGCTTGCAGCTGTACTTCACCCGGTTCGTGTCCGACCGATTGTTCGAGCACAAGTACGAACAGATCCTTCCCAACTTGCTGGGCATCTTGTTGTTGGTCACGCTTGCTGCCGGCGTACTGGGCATCATCGTGCTGACCGTGATGTTCGATCAGCCGCTGATCTACCGGGTGCTGGTGCTGTCTAATTTCGTGGTGCTGTGCAACTTGTGGCTGGTAATCATCTTCCTGTCGGGGATGAAGGCCTACAACCGCATTCTGCTGGTCATGCTGGTGGGCTACACGCTGATGGTGGCCAGTGCCTATGTGCTGAGCTTCCTGAAGTTACCGGGCTTGCTGCTTGCGCTGTTGATCGGACACAGCGCACTGCTGTTTCTGTTTCTTTACGACATCCTGCGCGAGTACCGGGCGGAGAAACTGATCGCCTTCGATTTTCTCGATCGCCGCCAGGTTTTCCTCAGCCTGCTCGCCACCGGTTTTTTCTACAACTTCGGCATCTGGATCGACAAGTTCCTGTTCTGGTTCAACCCCGGCACTTCGAACATCGTCATCGGTCCGCTGCGCGCGTCTATCCTGTATGACCTGCCGATCTTCCTCGCCTACCTGGCAATCATCCCCGGCATGGCAGTGTTTCTGGTGCGCATCGAAACCGATTTTGCCGAATGGTACGACCGACTGTTCCGGGCGATCCGCGACGGCGAAACCTTGCAGCACATCGGTCAGTTGAAAACCGAAATGACCTTGTCGATCCGCCAGGGCCTGCTGGAAATCTGCAAGGTGCAGGGGCTGACGGTGGTGTTGTTGTTCCTGTTCGCACCGCGTCTGCTGGATTGGCTGGGCATCTCCAGCTACTACCTGCCGCTGTTCTACATCGACCTGATCGGCGTGAGCATCCAGGTGGTGTTCATGGCGTTGCTCAACGTCTTTTTCTACCTGGACAAGCGCACTGTGGTGCTGGAGTTGTGCGTGCTGTTTGCGGTGTTGAACGGGGGGCTGACGCTGCTCAGCATGTACCTTGGCCCAAGCTTTTTTGGCTATGGGTTCACGCTGTCATTGCTGGTGTGTGTGTTGCTGGGGTTGCATCGACTGTCCACGGCGCTGGAAGACCTGGAGTACGACACGTTTATGTTGTCGGCGCGCTGACGGTTTTTCCGGGGTTAAAAATGGCACTGGCGATCGTCATCCAGTGCCTTTTTTTGCCTGATGGCTTCCGACTGGCGTCACTTGAAAGCCGATAGTGCGCTGCTAGGCTTGCACGGTCAGGTCGTTCGCAGGCTTTATCAGCCCGTCACCCATTCAGGAGTTATCGTCATGAGTACTTCCCTGGAAACCGTTCTTTACACAGCCAAAACCCACACCGTCGGCGGCCGCACGGGCACCGGCAAATCCAGCGATGGCGAGCTTGACGTGAAATTCAGCTCCCCCGGTTCAGGCAAGCCGGGGACCAATCCGGAGCAGCTGTTTGCGCTCGGTTATTCAGCGTGTTTTATCGGTGCGATCCAGGTGGCCGCCGGGCAACTGAAAGTCAAATTGCCAGAAGATACGTCGGTGGATGCCGAGGTGGACTTGGGCAAAACCAAGGGCGGCGAATTTCAGTTGGCGGTCCGCCTGAACGTCAACATTCCTGGCCTGGAGGACCGCGTGAAACGAGAACTGGCAGACGCTGCGCATCAGATCTGCCCGTATTCGCGGATGACACGGGGGCATGTGACGGTGGAGTTGAAAGTCGTTTGATCGCTGGATAAAAAATCCAGGTAACAAAAAAGCCGTGAAGCTTCGATTTCTCGACGCTTTACGGCTTTGTTCAGTCTGCGCAGCAAGAACCACTACGAGCCAGATTACTTGGCCTTCGCGCTCTTGATGTCGCTGATGATTTGCTGCGCAATCGCCTGGACCTGTTTTTTGGTCATGGCCGACATCACGCCTTCCCATGCCGACGATGACGTGTCGTAGGTTCGGGTGCCGATCAGACTCCCCGATTTCAAGTCAGAAAAGTCGGCGCTGGAATTGACCCAGGCGTTGCCCACCATAATGCCAGCAGCAACGCGCGCCCCCGGCGTCAGGTAGCGGAAGTTGCTCACGTTGATGGTGATGCCGACGCCATCCTTGGTGCCCGAACTCAATGTCTGAGCCTCTGTAAGGCCGTAGCCGGCACGGGCGGCTTCTGCTTGCAGGGCCTCATTCCAGTCGCGTTGCAAAAGGGGCCAGTCTTCATTCTGCTGGACCTTGCTGTTCCCTTTGAAATTGACCACCAGGTTTTGCTTCGCCGACTCCTGAATCGCCAGCGTTTCACCACCGCCACTTTTTACCGACGCAGCACAACCGCTCAGAAGTGACACGGCCAGGAGGCATGAAAGGGAGAGCAAAAACTTTGGATTTTTCATTGAATGTCCATATCCGGAACGATTGGGTCGGCGCTAAACAGTGAGTGATAGCGATATGATGGCAGTTGGCGCAATCCTGAGGCGAAGCCATTGATTTCGTCAAGCTGCGAGGTAGCTATCAATGAACCGACGTCAATCGTTCAGGCACAAAAAAGGCACTTGCGATAATCGCCAAGTGCCTTTTTTGTCTAGCTTGTTTGGTGGGCCGGGGTAATCTGAACCTAGCCTTTATCATATTGATTTTTATAACTTATATTCATTTTTATTTTTGGTTGGAATACCAGCTGGAATACCTGGTGAGATTGCACTCCGCTTTATTGCCCGTTTGTATTCCATATGAAGCCTGTTCATATCCAAGCTGACTATCGTGCTTTGTACCCATGATGATCGGTGAACTGCGTACAGGCTAGGGGCAGAGGCAGCATTCGGCCTAGGCTGTGTGAAAATGTTTTAGAGCGAGTTTGACAGTCAGAACCGCAACGAAAAATCGCGTTTCTACGAAAATTTCAGGTCTGCTGACCAACTAAACGCTGGCAGATTTTAGGTGGCAACGCAGACTTTTAAAACGGTGCATGCGTTTTCACACAGCCTGGGCTGATAGAGGACGCCGGAAAGAACGAGCCGATCAATCAAGATCTTTCAATGCACCGTTAGATCAAAGACGTTGTAGACAAGTAATGACCAGGCAAATCCGTTAGGGGATGCCGCCAGTATTTAGCTGACATAAGCCCGGTAACCGCCGATGGATTGCAAGCGGTCAGCGGAATACCGGAATCGTTCCTGACGCTGTACGACGGTCCCCTGCAGCCCTCAACTTCTGATCCAACTCGGCTATGCGACGCTCGCCCGCCTCAAGCGCCTGCGCACTGGTATGCACCGAGTAATATCCAAGGTGTAGCGGATAGGGATGGGGTACAGCCGAACCCAAGACGAATACTGCGTCCTCTTGACCTGATGCCTGCAAGGTAATAGGTGCCTCGCTGTAGTCGAAACTAACCATCTCACCAGCCTGGACAACGCCTCCGGCATTCAGCGTCCCCTTGGCGAGCGCGAGCCATCCGACACTGTGCCCAGCAGGCGGCTGATACACCCAACGCTCTCCTGGTTTTAAAGTGACCAGCAAATAATTGACGTCCTCAGGCGCAGGGACGGGACTTTGCACGCCTTGGTAGTTGCCGAGGATGACATGAGCAGGCTGGCCCTCATTGGTACCCACTGACTCGATGTAGCGGCTTTCAGGCTCACCGTTTTCGAACTCAGCTGGTAAGGCGATCCACAGTTGAAACCCCTGAATGCGAGGGACTTCCTCGGCTGTCAGTTCTTTGCCATGCCAGATACCTCCACCGGCCCGCATCCATTCGACACCACCATAACCGATCGTCCCTTCCCCATTATCCGGATCGTTATAGCGCACACGGCCTTCTGTAAAGACCGTCACTGTGGCTATGCCCGAATGGGGATGCAAAGGCATGCTGGACATCACATGGATGGCATCTCCACTGACGTCAAAGATGTCGAGGAACACGAAGGGCTTGAGAGTCTGACCCAGATCAGAAGGACTCATCAGGCGGGTAATAGGTCCATGACCTGCCGTTCCTCGCGTGTGCTGCGCAATATGCCGGGACAAACTCGTATCAAGGTGGGTTGAGGACGTAGTCATGGTTTCGATTCCCGTAAAGTCAGGCTTGCATTGGACGGATGAGGTTCAAGATGCTGGCGCGGTGGAGCCAGGCAATACTCGCCGTGATCAGTAGCAGCACGATTGCCGGTACGGGACTACCGCCAATAAAGAACAGGTGGGTGAAAGTAGCAAAACACATGGTGACCGCCAGCAGCAGACCGGCCAGTCCTGCGGTGACGGGTATCAGTAGGGCGATAGCAGCGGCTACTTCGACCAGTCCCGTCACGGTACGGAACCACTGACCCAAGCCAATATGTTCGAAGACCTCGACCATCATTGGCACGCCAGCAAGCTTGGCACTGCCAGCTGCCAGGAATGCTGCCGCGGCAACAAGACGTAATCCGAGGGATGTGTACTTTAAAACTCTGCTCGGGGTGTTCGACGCTGTGGAAGCTTGGTTGCTCATAGTAGTGTTCTCTTTAGAGGGCTCAGAGCCAAACTTTCAGGTCTCTGACAGTCAGGCTTACCGCAATGGACATATACAGCGGACCGGAAACAACATCACCGACTCCAGTATTTCCTGGCATGCGCCTGGCTTAGGGAGCGCAGGTCGACCCTATGTCCCTGCCGGCAATGTCTGGCGCCGTTCGTCCATTGAGGGAGTAGTGGTACGGCGAACGAGGACAGATTTTTATGGGTGCGGCGCACCAGCCAAAAAATAAACATGTCCTCACTGCCCTGGCTGTTTAAACCTCTGCAATGGCCTCGCGAACGAAGTCTTCATAGGTGCGCAGTGGGTGCCCGATGATGGTCTGAAGCTGTTCTACGGTTCCTTCAGTTGCTTGCATGCCGAACTTCTGGATACCCGCCATCATCAGGCGCATGTCATAAGCCAACCAGGTGGGGCCGTACGAAGCCAGCTGTCCTTCGAAGGCCGCTACATCGTCACCGCCGTAGGCAATGTCGCGACCCAGGGCGGAGCTCCAGATCTTCGCCACGGAAGCACCGGTAAGTGCCTGCGGCCCGACTAACTCCAGCGTTACACGATCCAGGGCAGAAGATGCTTTGTCGCGTCGCAGCAACTCTGCAACGGCGACATCGGCGATGTCGCGCGCATCTATCATCGAGACGCCCGCCGAGCCGATTGGCATCGGGTATACCGAGTAGTTCTGAATCGTCTGCTGGACCATAAGGTCGTTTTGCATGAAGTAAGCCGGACGCAGAATGGTTGCGGGGATGTCGAGGCTTTCGATCATGCGTTCAACCGTATGCTTGCCGGTGAAGTGCGGAACATTGGTGAACTTGTCGGCATGAATCACCGACAGGTAGACGATGCGCTCGATGCCAGCCTCCTGAGCGAGGTTCAGCGTGATGAGGGCTTGCGTCACCTCATCGGGCGTAACGGCGTTGAGCAGAAACAGCGTCCGCACCGACGACAGCGCGACGCGCATCGAAGGTACATCGGTGAGATCTGCGACAACTTCAGTGACGCCGGCCGGGAAGTCCCGCTTACTCGATTGGCGCACAAGGGCTTTGACCTCGGCGCCTGCGTTGGCAAGGCCCTGAGTGATGAGTGAACCAATGGTACCCGTGGCACCAATAACGAGAATGCTCATTTTTGAATCTCCTGCATTGAATATATAGGGTGGGTCAGCGAGAGAAGTCCGCAACTACCTTGCCAGTCCGTGAAACGCTGCGATTGCGTTCGATGGCCTCAGGGATGTCGGCGAAGCCAACGACCTTGCCAATCCTGGACTGCAGCGTGCCGCTGGCGATTTCTTGAGCCAGCGTCTCCAGCAATTCGGGGTCGGGCTTGTTCATGAACCAGAGGCCTCGGCGATTCGCAGGCGTGCGCGCCAAGATATCGGGTGATGACGTGCCGACAATGACGCCGTTTTCCGCCAACACCTGCCACGAGCGATCCAGTACCTCACCCCCGACGTAGTCGAGCACCAGGTCAATGTCCTGGACGACGTCCTCGAAACGTTGGGATTGATAGTCGATGACATGATCCGCGCCGAGGCTGCGCACATAATCCAAGTCAGCCGTGCCCGCAGTTGCGAAGACCTCGGCGGCTGCCCGCTTGGCGTACTGCACGGCATAGGCGCCCAGTCCTCCTGCAGCGCCGTGAACAAGGATTCGCTGGCCTGGATGAATCGGGCCCGCATGATGGAGGCTCTTCCAGGCCGCCACGGCTGCGACGGGTACAGCGGCAGCATGGATGTCATCAAGATCTTCAGGTGTAAGGGAGAGGCTCGCTTCACTGACGGTCACGAATTCGGCGTACGCGCCCAGCCCTCCCACCGCGCCCATGACGCGATCGCCAACACGAAAGCGAGAGGCACCGGGGCCGACAGCCTCGACAACTCCCGCCATTTCGGCGCCGAGTACTATTGGTAGTGGAAGCGGGAAAGCATTTCGCACATGGCCTTCACGGACCTTCCAATCGATGCCGTTCACGCCGGCGGCTCGAACTCGAACCAGAACCTGGCCTTGCCCTGGTTCTGGCTTTTCGATCTCGGCCACTTCCGCGGCGTCAGCGCCGCCGTATGCCCGGATCAGTACAGCGCGTTGCATTGTGCTCATTGCAGTTCCTCGTATCGAGTTCCGATGACGAGAAGATATGCTGTTGCGCAGATAAAGCGGAGACACCAAAATACAGACACTTCGTTTCAAAAGTGGAACACCATGAATCTGAACGCTCTGATCGATTTCACGCTCGTCGCAACGAATGAGGGGCTCGGAAAGGCGAGCCGAGCGAGCGGCATATCCAAAGCAACCTTATCGCGCCGGATCTCCGACCTTGAGGAACAACTGGGCGTGAGACTGATCGAGCGCAGCGCTCGCGGCCTGAAGCTCACCGAAGCTGGCGAAATGCTGATGGCTCGAACAGAAGGTCCATTAGGCGAGGTGGCCGAAGCCATGACGGCGGCCCGTGAGGGCGTATCGACGCCTCGCGGACGCTTGCGTGTCGCCTCCCCTGTCCTGTTCTCCCAGCTTGCGATGGGCCGCATTGGCGTCGAATTCTGTACCGCCTACCCGGAGGTCGAAATCGAAGTCGTGGCGGAGGATCGCCTGGTCGACCTCGTCGAGGAACACTATGACGTCGCCATTCGGATCAACCCGAGCCCAGACAGCAGTTTGGTCGGCCGCTGCTTCGCCAAGGACAGGCTGGTCGTTGTGGCTGCGCCTGAAGTACCCAAGCCCATACCCGGCGCAATTAGACCAGTGCCCAGCATCGTAACGTCGAGTTTTCAGCCCACCCACTGGAGTCTCGATGGAGGGCAGTTGGTCCTGGAGCCGATCCCAAAACTGCGGTTCTCTTCGTTACTGATGGTTCGCGATGCTGCTATCGCCGGCGGTGGTGCTGCCCTGATCCCACAGTCCATAGCATGGAACCAGCTGGCCCGTGGCGAGTTGGTCCAGTGGGGCACGGTATCGAGTGTAGAACCCGAGCTCTGGGTCTTGCACACATCCAGGCGCCTTGCTGCTCCGAAGGTTCGCGCATTCGTCGATTTCATGTGCGCGAAATATCCGGACATGTCTTTAGTACTAAAGGGATAGAAGACCGTTCACTAGTCTCAGGTATTGATTCGAGCGTCCGGTTAGGGGCGGTTCGGTCCATGGTGACAAGCCTGGGCAAGAGCGGACATTCAAAAGCGAACTCAATTCTTCAGAGCAAGTTCTCCTGAATGAACTGGCCTCAGATAAAGATAGTGCCGCTTAAGTACAGCGAGCCGTGGCCGCTGATAATGACTCGGTCGTTGTCCAGGACTTCGCAGTGCAACTGGCCCTTGCGCGCCCCACCTTGCTCGGCACTCAGGCTGCGCTTGCCTAAGCGCTTGGCCCAGTATGGCGCCAGGGAGGTGTGGGCCGAGCCAGTGACCGGGTCTTCATTCACCCCCACCCGAGGCCCGAACCAGCGAGAGACAAAATCGAAGTGACGACTTGGCGCAGTAACCGCGACACCGCGCACGTCGAACGCGGCCAGTGCAACGAAGTCGGGATTGAGACCGGCAATGATGGCTTCATCCTCGACCACTACCACGTAATCATCTGTGCGATAAAGCGCATCGATCCGTTCCAGGCCCAAGGCTTGCAAAAGGCCTGACGGGACAGCTACGGCTTCAGGCTGCTTGGCCGGGAAGTCCATGGCCAGGCGCCCGCTTTCGCGGCGTACCCGCAATTCACCGCTGCGAGTGGAAAAGCGCAGCATGTCGCGGCTTTCACCAAGCTGTTCGAACAACACCCAGGCTGCTGCCAGGGTGGCGTGGCCACACAGGTCGACTTCCACCGTGGGAGTAAACCAGCGCAACTCGAACACCTCACCGTTACGCACAATATAGGCTGTCTCGGATAGGTTGTTCTCTGCGGCGATTTGTTGCAGCGTCGCATCAGGCAACCAGGCCTCCAGCGGACAAACCGCCGCCGGGTTACCGCCGAAAGCCTCAGAGGAAAAAGCGTCCACCTGGAAAATATCGAGTTGCATTCTGATCATTCCTGCCCACTAGCGTTTTCTGTAGCCCGGATCTGCTCCAGGTAGTTGTAGATGGTGTATCGGGTCACGCCGAGCGCAGCAGCGGCTTTTTCAATTCCGCCTTTGACGATGAATATCCCGCGATCCTGCATTTGCCGTACAGCTTCAAGCTTTTGAGGTTTTTTCATCCCTACGACACCGCCGGGACAAGCTACCTGAATGATTTCCGCCATCAGCTGCTCCATATCTCTCGGCTCATCGACGCGTGACTTAGGCACGCCTTCCAGCCCCAGAAGTCCTCCGAGAACGGCGTGGGCGGCGGCAACACCGCTCAAGTCGGCATTGATACACAGACTGGCGAAAGGCTGCCCGCTGCTATCTCGATACACCACGGTGGAACTGCGGAGCGGGCGGCCATCAGGCGCGAGTGTCGGATAGTTCTCCACCACTATGGGATCAGAGCTTGAGTTATCTTCCATGGCGCGCCTGACGGCGATGAACCCTAAGTCCTGGCGTGGGCCGCCCAACACTGACCCGCCCACTTTTCTTCCAGTGACATGACCATTGGCGATGGCAAGGATAGATCGCTCCGGATTGGTCAGGTCATGCAACACGATCTCCGTATGAAGACCAACCGTATTACTGAGCATTTTGAGGGTGCTGTGAAGCACATTAAGAGTCAGCTGCCGATCGGCTGGTGATACTTCAGAAACCTTCATTGGTGCCTTCAGTGATTTATCGAAGGCGGCGAAAGTATCAACTGTCTGTTGAATTATCAATTAATAGTTGAATTTTGCGCGTATCCAAATCGTCTTAGCGGTTTTCCTGATAGGCAGCTTTGGGTCGAGGCTGTGTGAAAACAGCCGGTTTTCTGCTGCGTTTGCAGCAGACGCAGATCAACCTTCGTGAAGCCGCTGCATCCCGACCAACAAGTTTCGATGCTTGAGGCTGTAATAGACGTTTGAGACTTTGCTTTTTCCGCCAAACCCTCTGATCCAGCGATCTTTGATCGCGCCGATCGGAGGGTTCCCCCCGCTTTTTTTCGAAGCACCTCGTACCACCATCTCATTCCAAAATTTAATTCGCGCCACGCCGTCGTTTTTCCGAGAGCAATTGGCTGCAACCGTTATTAAGCGCAGCACAGCTCCAGTGTCAGAGCGGAGCTTGTCGTGGGGCTATGACTAGAGAAGTGGCGACAGCGGCGACAGCGGCGACACCCCCTGTCGGACGTGCCCTGTAGCGTGGCGACAAAAGTGGCGACAGTCGCCACTTTCTGAGCGCTTTGGCCGTGACGCTTGACCGCCTTTTGGAGTGGGTATAACAATTGGCGCACGGATCGCTGTCATTGACAGCACCAGCCCAGGTAGCCAGAACCCTCAAGGCTACGCCACTTGCGTGGTGGTTCTCCCGAAGTGCGATTAGCGTCCGGCGGCTCGCACGGTCACTCCCCAAGAGTGATGGATGCTTACTCGACTTATCTGTCCACTGCGGCAGACGATGGACCTACCTCGCTGCGCTGCAGCCACCTCACGTTTCGGCACACTTCGCTGCGCCAAACCGCGCCCGTCTCTTTCTCCTGGAAAGAGACGGGCGCTCGTATAACTGCTGCAAGCCACTTCGTACAGGGCATTGCCGCAACTCTCCTCGTGACAATCGACCTGACAACTCCGATTCGTCGCCATCCGCAACGACACAGGCACCGGTGCCGCAGCCTATGGAAAGGCAGCACCTGACTGACAGTCAGGCATGCCCCAGGTGTCTAGGTCTTTGCCTTCTCTCTCCCAGGATCTCTCGGTGCCGAACTCGTCAGTCGGCACAGCCTCCACCCGCCCGCTTCTTCGGATGCGCCAAGGAGGTCAGGTTCATGGGTTCATGCCCTCGCTCCCGGTCGTAAGGAGCCGTTCGTTCCGCGTCAGTGAACACCTCACAGGTCGCAGGGGCCTTGATCCCTGATAACACTCAACAGCCTTGGCGGGACTACGTGAGGACAACCAGTAATGAACGAGGAGAGGGCCCATGCAGCAGTTAGATCCGACGCTTGAACTACCACGACCGCCTCGACCGCTGATTGAGTCGAATCCCGTGGCCCAGCCTTATCCGATGCAGGCACTGGGTGGGATTCTTGGGCCGGCAGTCGAGCGCATGGCCGAGGTCATCGGCGTGCCCCAGGCACTGGCCGCGCAATCGGTATTGGCTGCCTCGGCGCTGGCCACTCAAGGTCATGCGGGCTTACAACTCGACGGGAGAAATTATCCCCTGTCGCTGTACCTGATCACGGTGGCCGCGTCCGGTGATCGCAAGACGGCGGCAGACCGATTTGCCTTGTTGCCCGCCCGACAATGGGAGCGTGAGCAGTGGCAGCGCTACCGCGAACAACTCGCCCGGTACCGTGCCGCGCAGCGGCAGGCGCAGCGTATCAACCTTGCCGAACTCGACCCCACAATAAACGTACCGCTTGAAGCGGAGCCCTCTGCCCCCCGACTTATCACCACAGACCCAACCATCGAGGCCCTGATCAAAGGGCTCTGTCATGATTTGCCCAGCATGGGCCTGTTCTGTGATGAGGGCGGACAATTTCTTGGCAGCAGCACCATGAATCGGGATAACCGTTTGAAAGCTGTGACGACCTTATCGTCGCTCTGGGACGGTAGCCCGATTGATCGTGCTCGCTCCATGGTCGGCGAAAGCCTGCGAGCCTATGACCGGCGCTTGAGCCTGCATCTGATGCTGCAACCGTATTTGGCTATGCAATTACTCAGTGATCCGTTGCTGCAGGGACAAGGCATTCTCGGTCGTTGCTTGATGAGGCGCATCTCTACGTCGCCGACAACACGCTGTGTTTTCGCCCGACTGATTGGGCCCAGTTCGCCATCGTAAGTGCGAACTGGCGAGCGCTTTTGCATGATCTAGTTACAGTCGATCAGGAACAGAGAAATGGCTCGGGTCGGTAAGCGATCTGGGCGTAATTTCGGCTTCGGTCGCCAGCTCAGCTATGCCGGACCGCAAGCCCTGAAAGATCTGTTTGGCGATGGCCATTTTGGTACCGTCAAAGCCCATAGCGATCGCTGGCAGGCATTCGTGCAATGGTGTCGATCCGAGGAGGGGCCGGGACTCAACGACGCGCGACAGATCGACCGTGAGATCCTCATGCGGTACGCCTTCCATATGCGCGAGCAAGTTGAGCTGGGCAACGTCGGCATCGCCACCGCGCAGAACCGCCTGTCCAGTGTTAACCGAACGCTGGCCGCGCTGCGCGGTGATCAGTACGTCAAAATCCCCAGTCCGAGCAAGTCGCTGGGCTTGCAGCGCTCAAGCGTTCGTAGTGAGGCACCGCAAGGCCAAGACCGTGTGCAGGTCAGGCTGATTGCGCAAGCGCTGTCAGATCGTCAGCAGGAGAGGGTGAGTGCCATTGTGCTCCTTGCTCGGGAGACCGGTATGCGCCTGCGTGAAGCGATCTTGGCCGACCTGCCGCGCCTGCAACGAGAGGCTCAGCGACTGGGAAAGATCAATATCCAAGATGGCACCAAAGGTGGTCGATCAGGGGCATCGGCGCCGCGCTGGATTACGGTCACGGTTCAAGTCCGAGAGGCCCTGGATAGAGCCAGCGATGCGTCGCCCAGTGGGAGTCGGAATTTGTTGGCGCCCGACGAAAGTTACAAAGACTTCGTACAGACAGTTGTGCGGTCGGCACGGGATATCCTGCATGAGCATGGGTTGAAAGGTTTTCATGACCTACGGGCGGCTTACGCCTGTGAGCGCTATGAGCAAATGACCGGCTTCCCTGCCCCCGTCAATGGCGGTCGTGTTCATCGAGAAGATCGGGAGCTTGATCAGCGTGCACGACAGCAGATCAGCCATGAGTTGGGACATAACCGCATCGATGTGGTGAGTGCCTACATCGGAGGTCGGCGATGAAGTTTGAATTCGACATGGCGTTGTTTCTGAGCCCTGTGCTCAAAGGTGCGCATGCCACGCGGCAAAGGCACATCAGACAGGCAGAAAGGATGCACGAGGTAATTCGTGAGCGCTGGAGTTGTGCAACTCCTTGGTCCTGGAGGGACAAACACGTGAGATGGTTTCTGGAGCACTACCTGCGATGCTCAGCTCCAGCTACCGTCTACTACTACGAATTGACAGCAGGGTTGATCCGCCGCAGAAAGGCGCAACTCGTGGTTGCCTGATAGACCTTTTAAGCGTGAGCCCCTGAGTATGGGAATGCGGAGCCTTCCCATACTCAGGGGCTTGGCCGAAGAAGCGCAGGCATGCGAGAGATCTAGCGATAGTCGTCATTTTTGTCGCCATGCTCCACGACACGGATGGCATGAGTTGGCGGCGGTGATGCTCAGCGTATCGGCACGACGTTGCGGTCCCTGGTTTGATTGATGGCAGATGCCGACAGGCTGCCAGTGGCCGCCTTCTGGATATGTTCACTCCACCAGGCCATCATCGGACGCCGGCGCTCGATGTAATCCGTCCGGTTGTAGGCGCTACGAACTTCGTCCTTGTCGACATGCGCCAGCGCGACCTCGATCAGCTCCGGATCCCAGCCATGCTCATTCAGGATGGTGCTCGCCATCGAGCGCAAGCCGTGGCTGACTAGACGGTCCTGAAAGCCCATGCGCTTCAACGCCATGTTGGCGGTCTGGCTATTGGCATGGGTGCGGGGGTTTCTATCTGAGGGGAACACGTACTCTCTGTTACCGCTGAGTTGCTTGAGCGTCTCCAGTAACGAAAGTGCCTGATCGGTAAGAGGGATTGTGTGCGGCCGACGCTTTTTCATGCGCTCTGGCGGAATGGTCCAAATGCGCTTGTCGAAGTCGATATCTGCCCATCGTGTGGTGGCTGCTTCGGCAGGGCGGGTCATCGTGTGCAACTGCCATTCGATCAGGCAGCGGGTCGTGCGCTTGACGCTGGCGTTCGCGATTTCCATCATGAGCTCGGGAAGCTCCTCAGGTGGTAGCGCAGCCATGTTCTCTTTCTTGGGTTTCTTGAACACCGCCCGAATGCCATTGAGAGGGTTCGCAAATATCCGCCCGGAGTTGACCCCGTAGGTCATGATCTCGTTGAGTCGTTGGCTCAATCGTTTCACGGTTTCGAGGCTCCCTTTGGCCTCGATTGGGCGAAGGATCTTGATAACCATCGGAGCAGTGATTTGAGAGAGCGGCGTTGTTTTCATGCTTGGGAAAACATGAAGCGTCAGCGATCTCCAAATGTCTTCGGCGTAGGCTTTGGTTACGGAGTCTTTCTTCAGCTCGAACCAGGCAGTGGCCACCTTCTCGAAAGTGTGTTCAGTCTCAGCAAGTTTGGCTTGCCTTACCTCATCACGCTGGGTTTTGGGATCAGTGCCCAAAGCGAGCAACTCACGCGCCTCTGCGGCTTTCTTCCGGGCGTTGGCTAGCGAAAGGTCGGGGTATGGACCAAGCGCCATGTTGATACGGCTTCTGGTCACCGGCTCGCGGTAATTGAAATTCCACATCATCGAGCCGCTGGCGCGTACTCGAAGCTGCAAGCCATCGCCGTCGCTGAGGACGAAGTCTTTACCAGTTGCCTTGACTGCCTTGAGCTGGCGATCGGAGAGGCGGGTTGCGTTAGTAGGCATGGGGGCTACCTCCAGCACCGTTTTGGTATCCTGAAAATAGCATTTGGCAGTCCGGGATACCACCTGGGATACCAAAGCGGCTGGAAATCAGAAAACCTCCAAAGCTCCCATAAGCGCTGAGGGCCCTGTATTTGCTGGATTTCAGGCACAAAAAAAGACGTCCGTGGACGTCTTTAGATGATGAAGTGGTGGAGCCGGGGGGATTTGAACCCCCGTCCGCCAGTACTCCGCTGTCGGTACTACATGCGTAGCCGTGTCTATTAAGTTAACCCTCAGCGACCCGACGGGCAGGGTGCTTTGGGCGAGTTGTGTAAGTTTTAGCCGCTTCGTCCACAACGTACTGCACGGCGATTCTGTTCTATATGACAATCACTTTGGGTTTACAGACATCCCCTGATGATTGCTGGACCCGAAGGTACCAGAAGGGAAGGGCTAAGGCTGCTTACGCAGCGAGAGCGTATTCCCCGTAGGTTTCGTCATTGGCAACTATAAGAAGTTGCAACAGTGGATTTACGAGTTCTGTTACCAACTCGGCATGCACCTAAAGTTTCGCGACCGGCGTCGAATCCTAAACGGCCCCGTGCCTGTTGCTCTGTGAATCAAAGTGAGCAGCAAGCCTGCGCAGTGTACGCCAACGTGGCTCAGAAGGCCACCCGATGCTTGGCGCGAGTGATCATGGGTTGGGATCTTTGCTCAGTTTGCCAGCGACAATCCCTGGGTGGCCTCGGTGACGCATTTTTTGTCGTCCCCGGCAGCTTTTGAAGCTTCGGCGCTGGCCAGCAGTCTTTTGATCTCCATTGTGGTGTTGTCGGCGCTCGCCGGCAGTGCATTCACTTTGGCTTTGAGCTGTTGCAGCTTGCTCGTACACAGGTCGTTGTCCGCTGCAAATACGGGAGAAGCCAACAGTGCAGCAGACATGAGCAAACCAGCGATCGCGGTACGTTTCATGGGTATTTCCTTGTACGGGTAGTCTCGGTGCAGCCATAGGGGCGGGAGCTCGGCCGAGGTCGAAAAACAAGCCACGATTGATCGGTCCTACTTAAAAGACTACGACGTTGTGCAGGAATTCGTTTTTCCCCAAGCGCTATGGAAAAAAGGTTCATGCAGGACCAAACCCCAGAAGCAACAAAACCCGCATTTGGCGGGTTTTGGTTTGTTTCGCATTGGGTGAAGCCATCCTGAGCGCTCCCTGGCCTGTTGCTCTGTGGATCTTGATGAGCAACAAGCCTGCGAGTTGAACGCCAGGAAAGCCCACCCGAAGGTTGGCAGTGTGCCGGGTTACTTCCCGCCTTTGTTCGCGTCCTTGATTTGCTTGATCGTTTGTTCTGTCTCGGCGATGCAATCGTCAGTCCCTTCCTTGGTGCCTTTTGCCTGATCGGCTTTGGCTTGCTTGACGCTGTCCATTACCTGATCAGCCATCTCCGGAGGCGTCTGTGCCCTGGCATTTTCGATGGTTTTAATGTTGACCGCACAGAGGTCTTCAGCGGCAAACGAGGGGGACGCCATCAGCGAGACAGTAACGAACAGACCTAACAGTACAGAACGTTTCATGAGTATCTCCTTGAACTGAGGGCTCAGGTGATTATCGGCCATAAGAACGGGCTGCCGAGGCTGGGTAAGGCCCGGCAATGTCCGGGCTTAACCAGTGGACTACGACGATTTGTCAGGGTTCTATTTTTCTTCAGATGCCCCTCGGCTGTGTGACCCGATCCACCAGATAGACCAGCCCGTGGTAGTCGATTCCGCCATGTTGCGTCAGACCGATCTCACAGGTGCGGCTGGTCGATATCCCCTCGCTGCACTGTTGCACCGCGTCCTTGAGCGTACGCAGCGAATGGGCGTTCAGCTCCGGCGTGGTGAAGCCCTTGTCGCCGGCAAATCCACAGCAGTGAATACCTTCGGGGATGACCACGTTTTTGCTGCACTTGCGCGCCAGATCAATCAGCGCCTGGCTTTCCCCGAGGTGCTGAGTGCTGCACGTGACATGCACGGCGATGGGCGCTTCCTGCGGTGTGAAGTCGAGTCGATCCATCAAATGCGTACGGATGAAACGCACTGGGTCGTACAGGTCCAGTCGAACATCTCCCAGGTCCTGAACCAGTCGCAAGGTGCAGGGGCTGGTGTCGCAGTAGATCGGATCGAGCCCGCCACGGCTGGCGTGCAGTAACGCGCCAATCAGTTCCTGGCGCTTGTGTTCGGCCTGTTCGGTGTAGCCCTTGGAGGCAAACGGCTGGCCGCAGCAGAGGCTATCCTGGTTGTCCGGAAAGACTACCTGGTATCCGGCTTTTTCCAGCAGGCCACGGGTTTTGTCGTACAGCGACATTTGCTCTTTATCACCGGCCGCCGGGCCCATGACCCGCGAGACGCAAGCCGCCAGGTACACCACGCGAGGGCGCTCGTCCGACACGATCGGGCTGAAGCGAATGGCTTTTTCTGGCTGCGGCATGGCGTTAGTCCATTGTGGGACCTGGCCTTTGGACAACTTCGTCAGCGTTGCCGAAAGCTTCGCCAGACGTGGCGCCCCCAGCAGCATCCGCGCGCCATTGGCCACATGCAGGGTGAAACGGGCGCCTTGCAGCGCGGTGGCGAAATTGCCTTCCAGCCAATTGGCAGTTTTCGTATGCGTCGCCTTACGACCGCGAAGCTTTTTCACCAGCTCGCCAGTGTTGATTCCTACAGGGCAACGCTGTGCGCACAACCCGGTGGCGGCGCAGGTGTCGATGCCCTGGTATTCGTAAGCGGCTTCGAGTTCCGTGGTGTCAACGCCGGCGCGTTTTTTTGCCTGAATGTCTCGCCAGATCACGATGCGCTGGCGTGGGCTCAGGGTCAGGCCTTTCGACGGGCAGACCGGCTCACAAAAACCGCACTCGATGCACTTATCCACAATCTCGTCGGCAGCCGGCAACGGCTTCAGGTGTTTGAGGTGAATCTGCGGATCGTCGCTGAGCACCACATCCGGATTGAGAATGCCGTTGGGGTCGAGCAGGCGCTTGAGCTGCCACATCAACTGGTAGGCATCGCTGCCCCATTCCAGCTCCACGAACGGCGCCATGTTGCGACCGGTGCCGTGCTCGGCCTTCAGCGAACCGCCGAATTCCACCGCGACCAACTGCGCCACGTCGTCCATGAACGCCTGATAGCGTGCGACTTCTTCCGGGTTGTTGAAGCCTTGGGTGAAGACGAAGTGCAGATTACCTTCCAGCGCGTGTCCGAAAAGGATCGCTTCGTCGTAGTGATGCTTGTCGAACAACTCGATCAGACGATTCACGCCGATGGCCAGTTGTTCTACCGGGAAGGTCACGTCTTCGATGATCACCGTGGTGCCGGTTTTACGCACCGCGCCGACGGCGGGGAAGGTGTCCTTGCGAATGGCCCAGAGGCGGGCGTTCTCGATTGGGTCTTCGGTGAAATCGACCTGTTTTTCCACTGGAAACGAAGTCAGCGACGCCATGATTTGCGCCAGTTGCTCGTGCAGCAAAGTCGACGACGCGGCGCGGGATTCGATCAGCAGCGCGCAGGCATTGTTCGACAGGTGCTGTACGAAATCCGGCATGCCGGGTTTGTTCTGCACTGAGCGCAGACTGCGACGGTCGAGCAGTTCCACGGCTGACACCGGTTGGCTTTTCAGCACGGTGACGGCGTTGCAGCAGGTCTCCACATCCGGGAACACGATCAGTGCCGAGGCCTTGTTCGGGTGGTCGATCACCGTGTCGTAGGTCACGGCACTGATGAACCCCAGCGTGCCTTCGGAACCCACCAGCAAGTGGCTCAAGATATCCACAGGCTCGTCGTAATCCACCAGGGCGTTAAGTGACAGGCCTGTGGTATTTTTCAGACGGTATTTGTGGCGTATTTTTGCAGCCAATTCGGAATTGGCGCGTGTCTCGCGGCCCAGTGTCGCTAAACGTTCAAGCAACGCTGCGTGGCTCTCACGAAACGCCGCGACGCTCGCCGCATCTTCGGTGTCGAGACGGCTGCCGTCGGCGAGCACCAGGCGAATACCGGCCAGTGTGTGATAGGTATTTTGCGCCGTGCCGCAGCACATGCCGCTGGCATTATTGGCAACGATACCGCCGATTTTGCAGGCGTTGATCGAGGCCGGGTCGGGACCGATCTTGCGTCCGAACGGCGCCAGCCAAGCGTTGGCCTGCGCACCGATGACGCCCGGCTGCAGACGGATTTGCGTGCCGTGGCCGCGGATCTCGCGTCCATTCCAGTTATCCCCAAGCACGATCAGCACCGAATCGCTGATGGCCTGGCCGGACAGGCTGGTGCCGGCGGCGCGGAAGGTCACCGGAACCTGATCCCGTTGCGCCAGTTTCAGCAACGCCACCACTTCATCTTCAGACTCGACGCGGATCACCAGTTGCGGAATCAACCGGTAGAAACTGGCATCGGTGCCGAACGCCAATGTCGACAGCGGGTCGTCGAACCGTCGTTCTTGGGGGATCAGTTGCTGCGCATCTCGCAGGAAAGTCACCGGTAGAGTCATTGGTCCTCCAGGATCAAAACCACCAAGTCTTTCGGGCCGTGGGCACCGTAAGCCAGGACTTGTTCGATGTCGGCCGTTTTCGACGGGCCGGACACCAGCAGCGCGTTGGTCGGCATGCCGTGAGCCCAGTTGAACTCCTGCTGCACCTGATAGAAGTTGTCACGGATTTCACTGGCCTTGAGCAGGGCGAAATGTACGGGGGGCACCAGGCTCATCAAGCGCGGTTCTTCCCGCGTCGGCCAGAGAATCAGACTACCTGTCGCGGCGATTGCGCCGAGGGTGGTGGTCAGGCTGGCCGGTGTGTCGTTGAACAGCTCGGCTTTCCATTCTTCCACCGGACGCTCGTAGGCCTTGAGCGTCGGCAAGCCGGGATTTTTCGCCCAGTGCTGAGTGACACGTTGACCGTGTGGCGTCGTCGGCGCGATCAACAGGCTCGGCAACTGACGATCCTGCAGCAACTGAGCAAGCAACGAAGGCCAGGCTTCGCCGGACGTCAGATGGATTTCCGTGTGCACCGCTTCCATCAGTTTGCGCAGCTGCGGAATGCGTTGTTCTGGGGTGTAGGTGTACGGCGCTGTCACCAGTTCGACGTCGAACTCGTCAGGCACGGGCGTGGTGCCGGTCAGACTTTTCCGTAACTTGGCGAGGATGTTTTGCTTGGCGCTCATCAGCGGTCTCCCTGTTTGGCCAGATGCTCGCGGGCCATGTCGTGCAGTGAGCGGGCAGCCGGTTTCGGGGCGCTGTGGTTTTGCGTCCAGGGGCCGACGTTGCTCGGTGCGAGGGCACGCAGACGCGTGGCGACAAAGCCGAACAGTCGATACAGCGTCGGCGAGCTGTTGAGTTTCGCCCAGGCATTCCAGATAAAACGCTCCTTGCGCGAATACTTGCTGCCCTGGCCGCGCATCACTTGATGCGGGCTGTCCGGGGCTTTGACGTTCTCTTCCCGCAGGCGACGCAGTAGAGAAGGGATAGGGATTTTTACCGGACAGACTTCGCCGCAAGCACCACACAGCGACGACGCACTCGGATGATCCGGGACATTCGCCAGGCCGACCATGTGCGGCGTGATGATTTTTCCGATAGGCCCAGGGTAAACCTCCCCATAGGCGTGGCCGCCGATTCGAGTGTAGACCGGGCAATGATTCATACAGGCGCCGCAGCGAATGCAGTTCAGGGTCTGGCGCAATTCACTGTCGGCAAAGGCCTGGCTGCGACCGTTGTCCAGCAGCACAAGGTGCACTTCCTGCGGGCCATCGAGTTCATCGGCCTTGCGTGGGCCGGAGATCATGTTGACGTAGGTGGTGATCGGCTGGCCGAGGGCCGAGCGGGTCAACAGTGACACCAGCGGCACCACGTCACGCAGGTTTTCCACGACTTTTTCGATGCCGGTAACGGCGATGTGTACCGGTGGCACCGTGGTGGTCATGCGCCCGTTGCCTTCGTTTTCCACCAGCAGCAAGGTGCCGGTTTCGGCCACGGCGAAGTTGACGCCGGAGACGCCGATGTCCGCTTCGAAGAATTTCTGCCGCAAGACTTTGCGACCGATCTGAATGAGTTGGTCAACGTCCTTGGTGTATTCCACGCCAAGTTTGTCATGGAACAAGGACGCGACCTGACCGGCATTCTTGTGGATCGCCGGCATAATAATGTGTGAAGGCTTCTCGTGGTCGAGCTGGACGATGTACTCGCCCATGTCCGATTCCAGGCATTCAATGCCCCGTTCAGCGAGGAAATGGTTCATCTCCATTTCTTCGCTGACCATCGATTTGCCCTTGATCACTTGCCGCCCCTCGTGAGCGCGGATGATCGAGAGGACGATGCCATTGGCTTCGTCCACCGTTTCCGCCCAGTGCACTGTCACACCGTTGCGGGTCAGGTTCTGTTCAAGTTGTTCGAGCAGGTCGGGCAACTTCGATAACGCACGGGCGCGGACAGCATTGCCCAGCGCTCGCAAATGTTCTCTTTCATGGGCATCGCTGAAGGACGCTGCCCGTTTTGTCATCAGAGAATCCATCGCAGTGCGAAAGTTGTTTCGCAGTTGCTTGTCACCCAACGCCTTGTGCGCACGGGTGCGGAAATCTTCTTCTACGGCAACCGTAGGAATAATCGCGGAAGCGTTCATTGAACACCTCCGGTGCGCTGCCAAAGGAAACTGGCCAGGTGTTGGCCGCGCAACGCTTCCTTCTGTTTCTCCAGCGAGCCGTTGATGTTCATCAGGCAGCCGCAATCGGCACTGAGTACCTTGTGCGCACCGGATTCCTTCAACGCCCGGGTCTTGTCAGCCACCATCGCGCCGGAAATGTCTGGCATACGGACGCTGAAAGTCCCACCGAAGCCACAGCATTCACTTTCATGGCTATGGTCGACTCGCTCCACATTCCCCAACTGCGCCAACAACTCGCGGCCGTGCAAGTGGGTGTTCATCTCACGACGTGCCGAACACGATGTGTGCAATGCCACTTTGACCGGTTCGCCGCTGTCCTTGAGCTGCACCTTGCAGACAAACAACAGAAACTCGGCCAACTCATACGTCCGGGCCGCCAGGGCCTGAACCTGTTTCAACGTTTGCGGCTCGTCCTTGAACAAGTCGGCATAGTGCTCGCGCAACATGCCGGCGCACGATCCCGACGGCACCACCACCGGATAATCTCCGGCGAACAGCGCCAGTTGCGCGCGCGCCACGGTCCGGGCCTGGTCGGTGTAACCGGAGGTGTAGGCCGGTTGTCCGCAGCAGCTTTGCCCTTGCGGGTACTCGACACGAATGCCTTCGCGTTCCAGCAGGTGAATCGCATCCATCCCGGCTTCCGGGTAGAACAGATCAACCACGCAGGTCCCGAACAGGTAGACCCGTGCCGGTTTTTCGCTGGGATATTGCCGAGGCTCGGGCAGTGGCGGGGCGACGCGGGTCGCGTTCGGCACGGCGTTGTAAAAAAGCTCGCTCATCAGGCGTGTCTCCGGGTGGTCCCGGTTATCCGTCCGCTGAGGCTGCTGAATATAGAGAGAGATTCTTTCAGCAGCCTTACAGACCGGGTTGTGAATAGCTGACGCCGGAATCGTGGTCCGGCGTCGGTTTTTGCGTTTTTTCTTGTAGTACTTAGTGCACCAGCATGCCGGTGAACCAGTAGGCCTGAGCCAAGGTGATCAGGCCGACGATGGTTGCGAAGAACAGGCTGTGCTTGAGGGTGAAACGGAACAGGTCCGATTCCTTGCCGACCAGACCGGTCGCGGCGCAGGCCACGGCGATCGATTGTGGCGAGATCATCTTGCCGGTCACGCCGCCGCTGGTGTTTGCCGCCACCAACAAGGTGTCGTTGACGCCGATCTGGTGCGCGGTGGTCGCTTGCAACGAGCTGAACAGCGCGTTGGACGAGGTGTCTGAACCGGTCAGGAACACGCCCAGCCAGCCGAGGAACGGCGAGAAGAACGGGAACGCCGCGCCGGTGCCTGCCAATACCAGCGCCATGGTCGACGACATGCCCGAGTAGTTGGTGACGAAGGCAAACGCCAGCACCATGCCGATGGACAGGATCGGCCAGCGCAGCTCGTAGAATGTCTCTCTAAAAGTGGTCAGACCAGTTTTAATGTTGATCTTCAATACCAGCATCGAGATCAGCGCGGAGAAGAAGATCGCCGTGCCGGTCGCGGAAATCGGATCGAGTTTGAACACGGCCGGGATGGCGGTCGGAGCGGTCACGATTGGTGCGACCTTGATCACCATTTGGTCTAGGTGCGGAATGGCGAAGTTGAACACCCAGCTGTACATCGAGCCGCCAGCGGCGAACATCGCCTTGAACGGTTTCAGGGTCCAGATGGTGACCAGCACGGTGAGGATCAGGAACGGCGACCAGGCTTTGAAAATTTCACCGAGGCTGTAAGGCGAGGCCACGGTTGTGCGCGGCTGGCCGAAACCGCCGGCGCTGGCAGTCACAACGGAGGCCGAAACGGCACCGACGATGTGTTGGCCTGCGGCGCGTTTCGGCTGCCAGACTTTCAGGAACAGCGTCAGGGAAATCAGGCTGGCCAGGGCCGAGGTGATGTCCGGCAGTTCCGGGCCGATGAAGTTCGACGTGAAGTATTGGGTGATGGCGAAGCTCAAACCGGCCACCAGTGCTGCTGGCCAGGTTTCCCGCACGCCGCGCAGGCCGTCCATCATGAACACCAGCCAGAACGGCACGAACAGCGACAGCAGCGGCAGTTGGCGACCGGTCATGGCGCCGATCTTGAACGCGTCGATACCGGTCACTTGCCCGGCCACGATGATCGGGATCCCCAAGGCGCCGAAGGCCACTGGCGCGGTGTTGGCGATCAGGCACAAGCCTGCGGCGTACAGCGGGTTGAAGCCGAGTCCTACAAGGAGGGCGGCGGTAATCGCTACCGGTGCGCCGAAACCGGCTGCACCTTCAAGGAATGCACCGAAGCAGAAGCCGATCAGCAGCACCTGCAAACGCTGGTCGTCGGTGATCGACAGGACGGAGCTGCGAATCACCTCGAACTGACCACTCTTGACCGTCAGTTTGTAGAGGAACACGGCGGCGACGATGATCCACGCAATCGGCCACAGGCCGTAGGCGAAGCCATACCCGGCGGCGGCGAATGCCATATCGACCGGCATCTGGAACGCGAAGATGGCCACCGCAATGGACAAGGCCAGCGTGATGCTGCCGGCCACGTGCCCTTTGAGTCGGAACACGGCCAACGCCAGAAAGAAAAACACGATGGGGATAACGGCTGCGAGCGCGGAAAAGCCGAGGCTGCCGAGCGGGGTATAGAGCTGTTGCCAGGTTTGCATATGGGGTGGCCCCTAATTGTTGTTGGTCAGGCACTGATCAGCGTTCTTGGATAATTGGTAATACCAATTTACAATCGCTGTTCGCTAGGGTAAAAGCCTTGTAGGCGGCGTGTCAATTTGCCGCCCTAAAACTTTTGTCGAACAAGCGCTGTGGCGCCTGTTTGAGCCGGTCGTACAAATGCCGTCTGGCAGGTGCTGGCAAAGCGCCGATAGGCCAGAATAGAGAGCCCGGCGAGCCGTCGGGATCGTGGAGAATTGAGTTATGGGGTTTGATCAAATTCGTCAGCGCCGTTTGTCTGACGATATTGTCGAGCAGCTCGAGGGGATGATCCTCGAGGGCACGCTGAAGGCAGGTGAGCGCTTGCCGGCCGAGCGCGCATTGGCCGAGCAGTTCGGCGTGTCACGCCCTTCGTTGCGCGAAGCGATTCAGAAGCTGGCGGCCAAGGGCTTGCTGGTCAGCCGCCAGGGTGGCGGCAACTATGTGGTGGAATCACTGGGCACGACCTTTAGTGATCCGCTGCTTCATCTGCTTGAAAGCAACCCCGAGGCCCAGCGCGATCTGCTGGAGTTTCGCCATACCCTGGAAGCGTCCTGCGCCTATTACGCAGCAATGCGGGCGACAGATGTCGATCGCGAGCGGCTGACCGCGGCCTTCAATGAATTGCAGGACTGCTACACCCGTCACGATGAAGTGAGTCGGGCGGAAGAGGGGGCGGCGGACGCGAAGTTTCACCTGGCAATCGCCGAAGCCAGTCACAACGCGGTGTTGCTGCACACCATTCGCGGGCTGTTCGATCTGCTCAAACGCAACGTTGTGACCAACATTGGCGGCATGTACAAACAGCGCACGGAAACCCGCGACATGCTGATCACGCAGCATCGGGAGTTGTACATGGCGATTATCGAAGGACGGGCGGAGCAGGCGCGGGAAGTTTCCAGTCGACACATTCTGTATGTACAGGAAGTGCTGGAAGAGGTGCGTCAGGAAGTGCAGCGCATGGCCCGGGCGGAGCGGCGCAAGGGGATGTAGTCAGTTAGTTTTGTATCGTTCGTGCGATTGCATTCGCGGGCAAGCCTCGCTCCTACAGGGAAACGTGTAGGAGCGAGGCTTGCCCGCGAAGAGGGCCTCAAGGCGAAAAATTACTCTTCCTTGCCCTTGTTGCGCACCGCTCGCTGCAACTCGCGACCGGCGTCGCGTTCGCGTTCGGTATCACGCTTGTCGTATTCCTTCTTGCCTTTGCCCAGAGCGATCTCGCACTTGACCATGTGCTTGCTCCAGTACCAGGACAGGCACACGCAGGCGTAACCCTTTTGCTGCACGGCGGCGGCCAGCTTTTCCAGCTCGCGGCGGTTGAGCAGCAATTTGCGGGTGCGCGTCGGATCGGCGATGACGTGCGTGCTGGCGGTCGTCAGGGGCGTAATGTGGCTGCCGAGCAGCCAGGCTTCGCCATCCTTGAGCAGCACGTAACTGTCGACCAGTTGCAGCTTGCTTGCCCGCAGACTTTTTACTTCCCAGCCGGCCAGGACCAGACCAGCCTCGAACCGATGTTCGATGAAGTAATCGTGTCGCGCCTTTTTATTCTGCGCGATGGTCCCTGTTGGGTGTTTCTTCTGTTTAGCCATAGGGGCGGCATTATAGGGAGTTGCACGCGAGTCGGCTACGGTGATGCTGCGTGCTTGAGCAGGTTGATTGAATCCCGGACAATGCGCCCTCTTTTTTCAATGCTTGGACGTGGTAACGATGTCGACAGACAAGGTTTCTGTCCACGGCAGTTGGGCTAGCCGCTGGGTCTTCATACTCGCCGCGACCGGTTCGGCCGTGGGCCTGGGTAGCATCTGGAAGTTCCCGTACATGGTCGGGGTCTACGGCGGCGGTGCCTTTGTATTGATGTTCCTGGCCTGTATCGCACTGATCGGCGTACCGGTCATGCTGGCTGAAACCCTGATCGGTCGTCGTGCCCGGCAAAGTCCGGCCAATGCCTTGAAGGTGTTGGCGCTGGAGGCGGGGCATTCGGGCAAGTGGTCCTGGGGCGCATTCGCCGGGATGATCACGGCGTTGCTGATCCTGTCTTTCTATAGCGTCGTCGGTGGTTGGTCGCTGGATTACATCATCGACATGGGGCGCGGCGACTTTCAGGGGGTAACGCCGGATCAGGTCGGTGCGTACTTTGGCAAGGTGATCGCCGATCCATGGCGTCTGACACTTTGGCATACGATTTTTATGCTGTTGTCCGCCGTCGTCATCGCCAGGGGCGTAGTCGCCGGCCTTGAGCGCAGCCTGCGCATCATGATGCCGTTGCTCTTCGTGATGGTTCTGGTGCTGCTGGGTTACAGCATGACCACCGGCCATTTCATGGAGGGCGTGCATTTCATGTTCGACTTCCACCCGGAAAAAGTCCTCGACGGCTTGTTGCCGGCCATGGGGCACGCGTTCTTTTCCCTGAGCGTGGGCGTTGGTTCGATCATGATCTATGGCGCCTACATGCCGAAACACTCGTCGATCTCCGGCACAGTGGTCGGTGTCGCACTGCTCGATACCTTTGTTTCGCTGGTCGCGGGTCTGGCATTGTTTCCGATTGTGTTCGCCGCCGGCCTGAATCCGAGCGAAGGACCTGGCCTGATGTTCGTCAGCCTGCCATTTGCCTTTGGCAACGTAGCGTTTGGCCAGTTGATGGGGGTAGTGTTCTTCGTCCTGGTCGCGATTGCAGCCTGGAGTTCAGCGATTTCATTGCTCGAACCGATGGTGGCTTACCTGGTTGAACGCACTAAAGTCAGCCGCGCGTGGGTGACTTTCTGGCTGGCGTTCACCTGCTGGTTCGTCGGTCTGGGCACGGTGTTTTCCTTCAATATCTGGAAGGAAGCCAAGTTTTTCGTGAACGAAGGCGGGATGTTCCATCTCTATCAATGGGGTGCGGCCGGCGGTCTGGATTTCTTTGGCGTGATCGATTTCTTTACCTCGCGGATCATGTTGCCACTCGGTGGTTTGTGTTTCGTGGTGTTTGCAGGATGGGTGATGGGGCGTGAAGCGGTGCGCGACGAGTTGTCGATCCGCAACCCCATGCTGTTCAATCTGTCCCTGTTTTTGATGCGCTATGTGGCGCCCATCGGCATTCTTGTAGTGTTTGCCGCCCAGCTGTGGAAGTGACGCTGACATGACGACACACATTCAACGTTCGGCTCTGCTGCCGTACCCGGCACAAGCGCTGTATGACCTGGTCAATGACGTGGCACGTTACCCGGAGTTTTTGCCGTGGTGCTCGTCGGCCGAAGTCCTGGAAAACTCTCCCGAGTACATGCGCGCGAGCGTTGGCGTGGCCAAGGGTGGCCTCAGTCAGCATTTCGTGACGCGTAACACTCTGGTCCCCGGGCAATCGATCGAGATGAACCTCGAGGAAGGCCCATTCACGCAGTTGCATGGCATTTGGGTGTTCAAGGCGTTGACCGACAAGGCCTGCAAGATCAGCCTGGACCTGTCGTTCGATTACGCCGGGCCGATTGTTCGCGCGACCCTGGGGCCATTGTTCAATCAGGCGGCCAATACGCTGGTCGATGCGTTCTGCCAGCGCGCCAAACAGATACATGGTTAAGCCCGTGATCGAAATCGAGGTGGTGTATGCCGCCGTTGATCGTCAGGTGCTTCGCTGTGTGGCGGTGCCCGCAGGCACAACAGTGCGCGCAGCGCTGCTTGATTCGGGAATAGGCGAAGCGTTTCCAGAACTGGATCTGGGCGAATGCCCGGTCGGGATTTTCGGCAAGGTGATCGCCGATCCAGACACACACCAGGTTCGGGCAGGGGATCGTATCGAGATCTATCGGCCTTTGCTGGCCGATCCGAAAGAGGTTCGCCGGTTGCGCGCGGCCAAGGCTGCCGAGGCCAAAGCCCGAAATCAGTGACCTGATTAAATGCCAGACAATAAAAAACCCGGACATTCCGGGTTTTTTATTGCGTCGCAAATTATTGCGGCGAAGTTTCCAGCGGTTCTGGCGTTGGGACTGGAACGGTTTCTACGCCGTCCACGTCCTTCTGGATCTGATCCAGCAACGAACCTGGCTTGACCGGTTTTTCCGGTTTCGGCTTCTCGGCGTTTTCAACAGGCGCGGTCACGTTAGTGCCACTGTCCTTGCCGAGAATGGCTTCGTCCCGGCTCACGCCTGGCATGAAATCACCAGAGAGGCTGACAAGTTGGTCATTTGGGTTGAAGATAACGCTAATGCGTTCCTGTTGGCGTTCACCGCCACCGGGTTGCAGGCTGTACAGATAATCCCAGCGATCGGCATGGAACGTGTCGGTCAACAGAGGGTTGCCCATGATAAACCGTACTTGCTTACGGGTCATTCCCGGGCGTAACTGGTTTATCATGTCCTGCGTGACGACATTGCCCTGCTGGATGTCGATTTTGTAAACCCCGGGGAATGAACAACCGGCGAGTGCGAGCAGTCCCACAAAGGTGAAACTGGTTAGCAAGAGCTTGGTGTTTTGCATCGGTGGGCGACTTCCACTATCTTGGCTGGGACAACGTAAACGCCGATCATACCCGCATTAAGAGAAGCTGCGAAGCAGCATCGCGAGAAAGCTGACCATGGTTGAAAATAGCGAACTACGCAAAGCCGGTCTCAAAGTGACCCTTCCACGGGTCAAAATTCTGCAAATGCTCGATTCCGCCGAGCAACGCCACATGAGTGCCGAGGATGTTTACAAGGCGCTGATGGAGGCTGGTGAGGACGTCGGTCTGGCCACGGTTTACCGTGTACTGACTCAGTTCGAGGCAGCTGGCCTTGTGGTGCGGCACAACTTCGACGGAGGCCATGCGGTCTTCGAGCTGGATGACGGCAAGCACCACGACCATATGGTCAACGTCGAAACCAGCGAAGTGATCGAATTCTTCGACGAAGAAATCGAGCGCCTGCAGAAAGCCATCGTCGACAAGTACGGTTTCGAGATGGTCGATCACAATCTGGTGCTGTACGTGCGCAAGAAAAAGTAAGCATGTCGCGCGAATTTCACATTCGCGAAACGAACGAAGGCGACCCCAGGGTCGCCTTCGTGCTGTCTGCCGTTCTTAAATCTTTGCGGTAACGACCATTTTTTTCGCGTGCGCCAGGGATTCCTTGGTGAGGTCGATGCCGCCGAGCATCCGCGCGACTTCTTCAACGCGATCATTCTTGCTCAGTTTGGAAACGGCCGTGTGGGTTGCCTCTTCGCCACGCACCTTGTGCACAAACAGATGCTGATGCCCTTGCGCTGCCACCTGCGGCAAGTGAGTCACTGTCAGCACCTGTCCGCGCTCACCGAGGCGACGCAGTAGCTGGCCGACAATCTCGGCCGTCGGGCCGCCGATGCCTACGTCTACTTCGTCGAATACCAGGGTGGGTACCCGTGAGGTCTGTGCGGTGATCACCTGAATCGCCAAGCTGATCCGCGACAGCTCACCACCCGAGGCTACTTTGGCCAAAGCTTTCAAGGGCTGGCCGGGGTTGGCGCTGACCAGCAGCTCTACCTGTTCGAGCCCGTTAGGCAGCAGCTCATCGCTGCTGTTGGGGCGCAACTCGATGGTGAAGCGGCCGCCGGGCATGCCCAGTCGCTGGATTTCCTGCTCCACGGCGCTGGCCAGGCTGCTGGAGGCCTGGTGGCGCAAATCGCTCAGTTCGCGAGCCTTCTCCTGATAGTGGCGGGCATAAGAGGCCAGTTCATCGCTCAGGCGCTCGATGGATTCATCATTGGCGTTCAAGGTTTCAATTTCATCCAGCAAGCGCTGTTGCATCTCGGCGACCTCGGTCGGTTGGATGCGGTGCTTGCGCGCCATGGTGTAGATCGCATCGAGGCGTTCTTCCAGGTACTGCAGGCGCGCCGGGTCGGCATCGAAGTTATCGAGGAAGCGATTCAGTTCGCCGACGGCCTCTTCAACCTGGATCTGTGCACTGGTCAGCAAACTGCTGGCTTCACCCAGTGCGCCGATCGAGTTGTTCACGCTCGACAGGCGGTTGAGGCTGGCGGTCAGGGCGTTCAGGACATTGCCGGAATCACTTTCGCTGCATTGTTCGACCACTTGCCGGCAGATGCCCAGCAGGGTTTCGGCGTTGGTCAGGTTCTTGTGTTCCTGCTCCAGCTGCTCCAGCTCGTTGTCGCCGAGGCCGAGGTTTTCCAGCTCTTCGAGTTGATAGCTGAGCAGTTGATGGCGGGCGCGTTGTTCATCGCCGGAGTTGGAGAGGCGCTCCAGTTCCTGGCGAGTCTGGCGCCAGCGTTGGGCAGCCAATTGCACCTGGCGGGCAAGGTCGGTGGCGCCAGCGTATTCGTCGAGCAGACGGCGGTGAGTATCGGTCTTGAGCAGGGATTGGTGCTCATGCTGGCTGTGGATATCAATCAACAACTCGCCCAGGGCCTTGAGATCACCAAGCGGGCAGGGCGTGCCATTGATATAGCCGCGGGAACGTCCTTCAGCGGTGATCACCCGGCGCAGGATGCACGGGCCATCGCTTTCAAGGTCGCGCTCGGCCAGCCAGGCACTGGCTTCGGGAATATCGACCAGGTCGAAGGTGGCCAGGATGTCGGCCTTGTCGGCGCCCGGGCGGACCACGCCACTGTCGGCGCGATCGCCCAGGGTCAGGCCGAGGGCGTCGAGCATGATCGACTTGCCGGCGCCGGTTTCCCCTGTGATCACACTCATCCCGCGATCGAGTTCGAGATCGAGATGTTCAACGATGGCGTAATTGTGTACGGACAGGTGCACCAGCATAAAGGCCGCTCCCAGGCTTTAGGTCTGGTTATTTATACAGTGTTTTATTTGCGACTGACAATGCCCTCGCTTAGCTCGATTTGATTGATCCGACGAAATCGTTAGCGCATCGGGAAATGACAATGCAGCTGTTTTTTGTAGGGTTAATCACAACAAACCCCTTGAAGCTGATTTTTGCGGCCCCATATAGCTGGGCAGAAGCGCGAGTTGAGCTCGCGGACGATATTGAAAGGAGAAATCTATGGCTGACGAACAGACAGTGGATACGCAAAATCAAGAAGCCAACCAGGGCTCCGCGGCTTCGGGTGAAGACCTCGCGGCTCGTGTACAAGTGCTCGAAGAGCAACTGGCAGGCGCGCAGGATCAGGCTTTGCGTGTTGCCGCCGATCTGCAGAACGTCCGCCGTCGCGCCGAGCAGGATGTCGAAAAGGCTCACAAATTCGCTCTGGAGAAATTTGCCGGTGATCTGCTGCCGATCATCGACAGCCTTGAGCGTGGTCTGGAGTTGTCCAACCCGGACGATGAAAGCATCCGCCCAATGCGCGAAGGCATCGAGCTGACCCTGAAAATGTTCCAGGACACCCTGAAGCGTTATCAGCTGGAAGCGATCGACCCGCATGGCGAACCGTTCAACGCCGTTCTTCATCAGGCAATGGCCATGCAGGAAAGCGCTGACGTCGAGCCGAACAGCGTGCTCAAGGTGTTCCAGAAGGGCTATCAGCTCAATGGTCGTCTGCTGCGCCCGGCCATGGTCGTGGTCAGCAAGGCACCGGCACCGGTTTCGCCTTCGATTGATGAGCAGGCTTGAAATTAGCCGCAAGGCCCCCATTTAGAAGTCAAGCGTTTAAGTGCTACCGCAGTTAGCCACCACTGCTGCGGCAACCAAATCCAAAGTTTCGGGAGAGTGAACATGGGCAAAATTATCGGTATCGACCTGGGGACTACCAACTCCTGCGTCTCCGTGCTTGAAAACGGCGTAGCCAAAGTTATTGAAAACGCTGAAGGCGCGCGTACCACGCCGTCGATCATCGCTTACGCCAACGATGGCGAAATCCTCGTTGGCCAGTCGGCCAAGCGTCAGGCTGTGACCAATCCGCACAACACCCTGTATGCGGTGAAGCGTCTGATCGGTCGTAAGTTCGACGAAGAAGTCGTACAGAAAGACATCAAGATGGTCCCTTACAAAATCGCCAAGGCTGACAACGGCGACGCTTGGGTTGAAGTGAACGGCCAGAAAATGTCGCCGCCACAGATCTCGGCTGAAATTCTGAAGAAAATGAAGAAGACCGCCGAAGACTACCTCGGCGAGCCAGTGACCGAAGCGGTGATCACCGTTCCGGCCTACTTCAACGACAGCCAGCGCCAGGCGACCAAAGACGCCGGCCGCATCGCGGGCCTGGACGTTAAGCGCATCATCAACGAACCAACCGCAGCCGCTCTGGCTTACGGTATGGACAAGGCGAAAGGCGATCACACCGTGATCGTTTACGACTTGGGTGGCGGTACTTTCGACGTTTCCGTGATCGAAATCGCTGAAGTCGATGGCGAGCACCAGTTCGAAGTATTGGCCACCAACGGTGACACGTTCCTGGGCGGTGAAGACTTTGACATTCGTCTGATCGACTACCTCGTCGACGAATTCAAGAAAGAAAGCGGCATGAACCTCAAAGGTGACCCGCTGGCCATGCAGCGCCTGAAAGAAGCCGCTGAAAAAGCCAAGATCGAACTGTCTTCGAGCATGTCGACCGACGTGAATCTGCCGTACATCACTGCAGACGCCACCGGTCCTAAGCACTTGAACGTGAAAATTTCCCGCGCCAAGCTGGAAGCGCTGGTTGAAGACCTGGTTCAACGCACCATCGAACCTTGCCGCATCGCTCTGAAAGACTCCGGCATCGAAGTTGGCTCGATCAACGACGTGATCCTGGTAGGCGGTCAGACCCGTATGCCACTGGTTCAGAAGCTGGTGACCGAGTTCTTCGGTAAAGAAGCACGTAAAGACGTGAACCCGGACGAAGCTGTTGCCATGGGTGCTGCTATCCAGGGCGCTGTATTGGCCGGTGACGTGAAAGACGTTCTGCTGCTGGACGTCAGCCCGCTGACCCTGGGTATCGAAACCATGGGTGGCGTGATGACCGCGCTGATCGAGAAAAACACCACGATTCCTACCAAGAAATCGCAAGTGTTCTCGACTGCCGACGACAACCAGGGCGCCGTGACCATCCACGTGCTGCAAGGCGAGCGTAAGCAAGCCGCCCAGAACAAGTCCCTGGGCAAGTTCGACCTGGCCGAGATTCCACCAGCACCACGTGGCGTGCCACAAATCGAAGTGACCTTCGACATCGACGCCAACGGCATCCTGCACGTAGGCGCCAAAGACAAGGCCACCGGCAAGGCTCAATCGATCGTGATCAAGGCAAACTCCGGTTTGTCCGATGAAGAGATCGAGAAAATGATTCGCGATGCTGAAGCGAACTCCGAGGAAGACCGCAAGTTCGAAGAGCTGGCAACTGCCCGCAACCAGGGCGATGCACTGGTTCACTCGACTCGCAAAATGGTCACTGAGGCAGGCGATAAAGTGACTGCTGAAGAGAAGACTGCAATCGAAGCTGCTGTTGTTGCTCTGGAAGCCGCTGTTAAAGGCGACGACAAAGCTGCAATCGAAGCCAAGGTTGAAGAGCTGTCGAAAGTCTCCGCTCCAGTGGCGCAGAAGATGTACGCCGAACAGGCTCAGCCTGCTGAAGGCGCAGCACCGCACGACGAAAAAGCTGAAAAAGCCGACGACGTTGTCGATGCCGAGTTCGAAGAAGTCAAAGACCACAAGTAAGTTGTTGGTCGCCCGGTTGACTGCCTTTAGGCGGTGACTGGTAGGATGTCGCCGCGCGGGAGCCTGCTCCCGCGTTGGCGTGTCTGGAGTACACGAATTTTTACAGCATGCGACAACGCTCGTGTGCTGGTGGTATGGCCGGAAATGCTCCTGCTTTTCGAGCCGAAAGTACCGCAATGAATCAAAGACCAGGATCGTTGAATTGACGTGAGTTGGGTCCGGGCCTGTATTGGGGCTCAACGAGTTCGGCAGGGCTCAGGAGAGGTTTGCCGAACGTCCTTAAGAGTGCAAAGACTTATGGCAAAGCGTGACTATTACGAAGTATTGGGTGTTGAGCGTGGCACAAGCGAAGCGGACCTGAAAAAGGCCTACCGTCGCCTGGCGATGAAGCACCACCCGGACCGTAATCCCGATGACAAAGCGTCGGAAGAGATGTTCAAGGAGGCCAACGAGGCCTACGAAGTGCTGTCCGATTCCAGCAAGCGCGCGGCGTACGACCAATACGGTCATGCCGGTGTCGACCCAAGCATGGGTGGCGGCGGTGCCGGGTTTGGCGGTCAGAACTTCTCCGACATCTTTGGCGATGTCTTCAGTGACTTCTTCGGTGGTGGTCGCGGCGGTGCTCGTGGCGGCGCTCAGCGCGGCAGCGACCTGCGTTACACCCTGGAACTGAATCTGGAAGAAGCGGTACGCGGTACCACCGTGAATATCCGCGTTCCGACACTGGTCAACTGCAAGCCGTGCGATGGTTCGGGTGCCAAGAAAGGTTCTTCGCCAGTCACTTGCCCGACGTGCGGCGGTATCGGTCAGGTCCGCATGCAGCAAGGTTTCTTCTCGGTGCAGCAGACCTGCCCGCGCTGCCATGGCCAGGGCAAGATCATTTCCGACCCGTGCAACTCCTGCAACGGTGACGGTCGCGTTGAAGAGTACAAAACCCTTTCCGTGAAAGTGCCGGCCGGTGTCGATACCGGTGACCGCATTCGTCTGTCCGGCGAAGGCGAGGCGGGTGCTCAGGGTGGTCCGACGGGCGATCTGTACGTGGTGATCAACGTGCGCGAGCATGCGATCTTCCAACGTGACGGCAAACACTTGTTCTGTGAAGTGCCGATCAGTTTCGTCGATGCGGCGCTGGGTGGCGAGCTGGAGATTCCGACCCTTGATGGTCGGGTCAAACTGAAGATCCCTGAGGGGACTCAGACCGGCAAGCAGTTCCGTGTTCGCGGCAAAGGCGTTGCGCCTGTGCGTGGCGGCGGTGCTGGTGACCTGATGTGTCGTGTGGCGGTGGAAACTCCGGTCAATCTGGGTCGTCGTCAGCGCGAATTGCTGGAAGAGTTCCGCAGTTCGCTGGCAGACGACAACAGTCATTCGCCGAAAACCACCGGTTGGTTCGAAGGCGTGAAGCGCTTCTTCGGCGATCTGTAAGGAGTGAGCATGCGACGTATAGCTGTGATGGGCGCCGCTGGCCGCATGGGCAAGATCCTGGTCGAAGCGGTGCAGCAACGTGCGCCGCTGACCGGTCTGACAGCCGCCATCGTGCGTCCCGGCAGCACGCTGATTGGCGTGGATGCTGGCGAGCTGGCTTCGCTGGGGCGTATCGGTGTGCCGTTGTCCGGTAATCTGGATGCGGTCGCGGATGAATTCGATGTATTGATCGATTTCACGCTGCCCGAAGTCATGCTGAAAAACCTGGCCTTCTGCCGCAAGGCGGGCAAGGCCATGGTTATCGGTACGACCGGGCTGGATGCTGCGCAAAAGCAGTTGCTGGTCGAGGCGGGCAAGGACATTCCAATCGTGTTCGCGGCGAATTTCAGTGTCGGTGTGAACCTGTCGCTGAAGCTGCTCGACATGGCTGCCCGCGTGCTGGGTGATGACGCCGATATCGAGATCATCGAGGCGCATCATCGGAACAAGATTGATGCACCGTCGGGTACGGCCCTGCGCATGGGGGAAGTGATTGCCAGTGCGCTGGATCGTGACCTGCAGAAGGTCGCGGTCTACGGGCGCGAAGGCCACACCGGTGTGCGCGAGCGTGAAACGATCGGTTTTGCCACTGTGCGCGGCGGTGATGTGGTCGGTGATCACACCGTGCTGTTTGCCTGTGAGGGCGAGCGCCTGGAAATCACGCATAAAGCGTCCAGTCGCATGACCTTCGCCAAGGGCGCTGTGCGTGCGGCGTTGTGGCTGGACAGTCGTGAGCCTGGCCTCTACGACATGCAAGACGTGCTCGACCTGCGTTAAGATGCAGCCGAAACCGGGTTCCAGCATTGCGTTTGGGCCCGGTTTTATTACGCCAAGCGACGTCCTGTCGCATTCTCCGGCCTTTAGGGCTCATTGGCGGTAGACCAAAAAAGCCTTTTTCTGTAAGCTACAGCTTTAGTGTGTCCACTAAAAGCGCGCAGAATAATTCAGTGAAGAAGCGGGGTGACGTGTCCATACGTCACTCCGCTTTTTTACAACCTGCGATCGCCCTTTCAGGCTTTATTTACGGGAGGTCTTCTTGACTAAGCCAGCCATACTCGCCCTTGCTGATGGCAGCATTTTTCGCGGCGAAGCCATTGGAGCCGACGGTCAAACCGTTGGTGAGGTGGTGTTTAACACCGCAATGACCGGCTATCAGGAAATCCTTACCGATCCTTCCTACGCCCAACAGATCGTTACCCTGACTTACCCGCACATCGGCAACACCGGCACCACGCCGGAAGACGCCGAGTCCGACCGCGTCTGGTCCGCTGGCCTGGTCATCCGTGACCTGCCGCTGGTTGCGAGCAACTGGCGTAACACGATGTCCCTGTCCGACTACCTGAAAGCCAACAACGTTGTGGCAATCGCCGGTATCGACACCCGCCGCCTGACGCGCATCCTGCGTGAGAAAGGCGCGCAGAACGGCTGCATCATGGCCGGTGACAACATTTCCGAAGAAGCGGCCATCGCCGCGGCTCAAGGCTTCCCTGGCCTCAAAGGCATGGACCTGGCGAAAGTCGTCAGCACCAAGGAAACCTACGAGTGGCGCTCGACTGTCTGGGAGTTGAAAACCGACAGCCACGCGACCATCGACGCTTCCGAGCTGCCGTACCACGTGGTTGCCTACGACTACGGCGTCAAGCTCAACATCCTGCGCATGCTGGTCGAGCGCGGTTGCCGTGTGACCGTGGTGCCGGCGCAAACGCCTGCCGCTGACGTGCTGGCGATGAAGCCGGACGGCGTATTCCTGTCCAACGGCCCTGGCGACCCGGAGCCTTGCGACTACGCGATCCAGGCGATCAAGGACGTGCTGGAAACCGAGATTCCGGTATTCGGCATCTGCCTCGGTCACCAACTGCTGGCCCTGGCCTCCGGCGCCAAGACCCTGAAAATGGGCCACGGCCACCACGGTGCCAACCACCCGGTCCAGGATCTGGACAGCGGCGTGGTGATGATCACCAGCCAGAACCACGGTTTTGCGGTAGACGAAGCGACCCTGCCAGCCAACGTTCGTGCGATTCACAAATCGCTGTTCGACGGCACCCTGCAAGGCATCGAGCGTACCGACAAGAGCGCCTTCAGCTTCCAGGGTCACCCGGAAGCCAGCCCTGGCCCGAACGACGTAGCGCCATTGTTCGATCGCTTCATCAACGAAATGGCCAAGCGACGCTGATCGCTCGCCTTGATGCAGCAAAGCTTGAGGGCGGTCCCGACATCGGCGACCCCCTCAAGGCTTCAAAGATTGAACAAGACGGCTTGCCGACTGACCTGCGGATTTGAGTGACAAACCCATGCCAAAACGTACAGACATTAAAAGCATCCTGATTCTCGGCGCTGGCCCGATCGTTATCGGCCAGGCCTGCGAATTCGACTACTCCGGCGCCCAGGCCTGCAAAGCCCTGCGCGAGGAGGGTTACCGCGTCATCCTGGTGAACTCCAACCCAGCGACCATCATGACCGACCCGGACATGGCCGACGCCACCTACATCGAACCGATCAAATGGCAGACCGTTGCCAAGATCATCGAGAAAGAGCGTCCGGACGCGCTGCTGCCAACCATGGGCGGCCAGACCGCTCTGAACTGCGCACTGGACCTGGAGCGCGAAGGCGTTCTGGAGAAGTTCGGCGTAGAGATGATCGGCGCCAACGCTGACACCATCGACAAGGCTGAAGACCGTTCGCGCTTCGACAAGGCGATGAAATCCATCGGTCTGGACTGCCCGCGTTCGGGTATCGCCCACAGCATGGAAGAGGCCAACGCCGTTCTTGAGCGCCTGGGCTTCCCGTGCATTATCCGTCCGTCCTTCACCATGGGCGGCACCGGCGGCGGTATCGCTTACAACCGTGAAGAGTTCGAAGAAATCTGCGCCCGTGGTCTGGACCTGTCTCCGACCAAAGAGCTGCTGATCGACGAATCCCTGATCGGCTGGAAAGAATACGAGATGGAGGTTGTCCGCGATAAGAAGGACAACTGCATCATCGTCTGCTCCATTGAAAACTTTGACCCGATGGGCGTGCACACCGGTGACTCGATCACTGTTGCGCCGGCACAGACCCTGACGGACAAGGAATACCAGATCATGCGTAACGCCTCCCTGGCGGTACTGCGCGAGATCGGCGTGGAAACCGGCGGCTCCAACGTTCAGTTCGGCATCTGCCCGGACACTGGCCGCATGGTCGTCATCGAGATGAACCCGCGGGTATCCCGTTCCTCGGCCCTGGCCTCGAAAGCCACCGGTTTCCCGATTGCGCGTATCGCTGCCAAGCTGGCGATCGGCTATACCCTGGACGAGCTGCAGAACGAAATCACCGGTGGCGCTACTCCGGCGTCGTTCGAGCCGTCGATCGACTACGTCGTCACCAAGCTGCCGCGTTTTGCCTTCGAGAAATTCCCGAAAGCCGACGCACGCCTGACCACTCAAATGAAGTCGGTCGGTGAAGTCATGGCCATCGGCCGGACCTTCCAGGAATCCCTGCAGAAAGCCCTGCGCGGCCTGGAAGTGGGCGTTTGCGGCCTGGACGAGAAGCTCGACCTGGGCAACCCGGAAAGCATGAGCATCCTCAAGCGCGAACTGACCGTGCCGGGCGCCGAGCGCATCTGGTACGTCGCTGACGCCTTCCGCGCCGGCCTGTCGGTCGAAGACATCTTCGGCATGAACATGATCGACCCGTGGTTCCTGGTACAGATCGAAGATCTGATCAAGGAAGAAGAGAAGGTCAAGACCCTGGGTCTGGCCAGCATCGACCGCGACCTGATGTTCAAGCTCAAGCGCAAAGGCTTCTCGGACATGCGTCTGGCCAAGCTGCTGGGCGTGACCGAAAAAGCGTTGCGTCGCCACCGTCACAAGCTGGAGATCTTCCCGGTCTACAAGCGCGTTGACACCTGCGCTGCCGAGTTCGCCACCGACACCGCCTACATGTACTCGACTTACGAGGAAGAGTGCGAAGCCGCGCCGTCGGGCCGCGACAAGATCATGATCCTCGGCGGCGGTCCAAACCGTATCGGCCAGGGCATCGAGTTCGACTACTGCTGCGTACACGCGGCACTGGCCCTGCGCGAAGACGGTTACGAGACCATCATGGTCAACTGCAACCCGGAAACCGTTTCCACCGACTACGACACCTCCGATCGCCTGTACTTCGAACCAGTGACCCTGGAAGACGTGCTGGAAATCTGCCGGGTCGAGAAGCCAAAAGGCGTGATCGTCCAGTACGGCGGCCAGACTCCACTGAAACTGGCTCGTGCCCTGGAAGAAGCCGGCGTGCCGATCATCGGCACCAGCCCTGACGCCATCGACCGTGCCGAAGACCGTGAGCGCTTCCAGCAAATGGTTGAGCGTCTGAACCTGCGTCAGCCGCCAAACGCCACCGTGCGCAGCGAAGACGAAGCGATTCGTGCCGCGGCCAAGATCGGTTACCCGCTGGTGGTTCGTCCGTCCTACGTACTGGGCGGCCGTGCGATGGAAATCGTCTACGAAGAAGAAGAACTCAAGCGCTACCTGCGTGACGCAGTGAAAGTGTCCAACGACAGCCCGGTGCTGCTTGACCACTTCCTCAACTGCGCCATCGAGATGGACGTGGATGCGGTCTGCGACGGCACCGACGTGGTGATCGGCGCGATCATGCAGCACATCGAGCAGGCCGGTGTTCACTCCGGTGACTCCGCATGCTCCCTGCCGCCGTACTCGCTGCCTGCGCACATCCAGGACGAGATGCGCGAACAGGTCAAGAAAATGGCCCTGGAGCTGGGCGTTGTCGGTCTGATGAACGTGCAGTTGGCGCTGCAAGGCGAAGACATCTACGTCATCGAAGTCAACCCGCGCGCTTCCCGTACCGTACCGTTCGTGTCGAAGTGCATCGGTGTTTCCCTGGCAATGATCGCGGCACGCGTCATGGCCGGTAAAACCCTGAAGGAAATCGGCTTCACCAAAGAAATCATCCCGAACTTCTACAGTGTGAAAGAGGCGGTCTTCCCGTTCGCCAAATTCCCTGGCGTGGACCCGATCCTGGGCCCAGAGATGAAGTCCACCGGTGAAGTGATGGGCGTGGGCGACACCTTCGGCGAAGCGTTTGCCAAGGCTCAGATGGGCGCCAGCGAAGTGCTGCCGACCGGCGGTACAGCGTTCATCAGCGTGCGTGACGACGACAAACCACTGGTTGCAGGCGTGGCCCGTGATCTGATCAACTTGGGCTTCGAAGTGGTAGCCACTGCCGGTACTGCCAAGCTGATCGAAGCCGCAGGCCTGAAAGTGCGCCGTGTGAACAAGGTGACTGAAGGTCGTCCGCACGTGGTCGACATGATCAAGAATGACGAGGTCACCCTGATCATCAACACCACCGAAGGTCGCCAGTCGATTGCTGACTCGTACTCCATTCGTCGTAATGCCTTGCAGCACAAAATCTACTGCACCACCACCATTGCTGCTGGCGAAGCCATCTGCGAAGCGCTGAAGTTCGGTCCCGAGAAGACCGTACGCCGCTTGCAGGATCTACACGCAGGATTGAAGGCATGATCAAGTACCCAATGACCGTCCAGGGCGCGAAAGCCCTGGAAGAAGAACACGCTCACCTGACCAAGGTCGTCCGCCCGAAGCTCAGCCAGGACATCGGTACGGCCCGGGAATTGGGTGACTTGAAGGAAAACGCCGAATACCACGCTGCTCGCGAGCAGCAAGGTATGGTCGAGGCGCGGATTCGTGACATCGAGGGCCGGATTCAGAATCAGGTCATCATCGACGTCACGAGCATTCCTCACACCGGTAAAGTGATTTTCGGCACCACCGTTGAAATCGCCAACGTCGAGACCGATGAGCGCGTCACTTACCACATCGTGGGTGAGGACGAGGCTGACTTCAAACTCGGCAAGATTTCGGTAGGTTCGCCATTGGCCCGTGCCTTGATTGCCAAGGAAGAGGGTGATGTGGTTGCTGTGAAAACGCCGGGTGGCGTTATCGAGTACGAGATTGTCGAAGTCCGCCACATCTGAAAGAAGGCGCCCGCTGCGTGCGGGCGCCATGCTTTGGCAGCTGACTCAGATGTTGTGGGTCGGCGGCTTGTGGCTGTTACACATCGGTCTGCTGCCGGTGCTGGGCCAAATTGGCCTGGCGCCGCTGCTGATCGAAGAAATTGCAGGCATGCTGAATACGCTGATGGTGGGTTTCGCCTCGGCGTGTGTAATTTTTCAGGCTTTGGTGCTGGTTCAGGCCGAGGGCCTTGCCAGTCTATGGCGCGATATTCGCGGGCAGCTGCTAATGATGGCGCTGTATGCGTGCGCGATGTTTTTCGCGGTGCGTGTCGGTTGGCCGGATGCAGTGCGTTGGCAGGTGTTCAGCTATCTTGTTCTGGGCTTTTCCGGGCTGGTGCTGGTCTTGCAGCCGGTACCGGGATGGAGCGGCAGGGTGCGCGAAGCACACCCTTGACCCTTGCCATCACTTGAAGCGATGGACGTTCGACAGCTGCTTGTTGACGCTGAAGTTCTTGCGGTAAATCAGTGCCATCTTGCCGATGACTTGAACCAGATCCGCTTTGCCGACCTTGCAGAGTTCTGCAATGGACGCCAGGCGCGATTCGCGATCGAGGATGTTGAGCTTGATCTTGATCAGCTCGTGATCCGCCAAAGCGCGTTCAAGTTCGGCTAGCACACCTTCAGTCAGACCGTTGTCAGCCACAATCAAAACTGGTTTCAGGTGGTGGCCAATGGATTTGTACTGTTTCTTCTGCTCTTGAGTGAGCGGCATAATCTGACCCTTTCGTCTGGATTCTGTAAAATGGCGGCCATTTTACCCGAGGGTTCGTGGATCCGCCCAACTAATCACGACCCTTATCATCGAGGTGCCCAATGGCGCGTTCCAAGACAAGCCTTGGTTGGCTGAAAAGACATGTCAACGATCCCTATGTGAAGCAGGCGCAGAAGGATGGTTACCGCTCGCGTGCGAGTTACAAGCTTCTGGAGGTTCAGGAGAAATACAAGCTGATCCGTCCGGGTATGAGCGTTGTCGACCTGGGGGCGGCGCCCGGCGGCTGGTCGCAGGTCACTAGTCGGCTGATCGGTGGTCAGGGGCGCCTGATCGCCTCGGACATCCTGGAAATGGACGGCATTCCGGACGTGACTTTCATTCAGGGGGACTTCACCGAGGACAAAGTGCTCGCTCAGATCCTTGAAGCCGTCGGTAATTCGCAGGTGGACCTTGTGATTTCCGATATGGCCCCCAATATGAGTGGTACGCCTGAAGTGGACATGCCAAAAGCCATGTTTCTATGTGAGCTGGCTCTTGATCTGGCTGCCCGGATACTCAAGCCGGGTGGTAATTTCGTGATCAAGGTGTTTCAGGGCGAAGGGTTTGATGCTTACGTGAAGGACGCTCGTCAGAAATTCGACAAGGTCCAGATGATCAAGCCGGACTCTTCCCGTGGCAGTTCCCGCGAGCAATACATGCTGGCTTGGGGCTACCGCGGCCGTAGTGAGTAAATCGAGGTTTTTTTGCGGGGCGATAGGTTTTTCGTATTTCGCCTTGTGGGAATTAGCGAATATTGTGTAGGAAGTGTTTCACAAAGGGTTACAGACGGCGCCTGCCAGTGTTGTAGGTAATGTAGTAAGTTAGGCCGGTGAATATCATGCGAAGCGCGCGCCATTAGCGGCGCTTGCTTCAGAGGGTAGTTAATTGAACGATATGGCAAAGAATCTGATCCTGTGGTTGATCATCGCGGCTGTCCTGGTGACAGTGATGAACAACTTCTCCAGCCCTAACGAGCCGCAGACCCTCAACTATTCCGACTTCATCCAGCAGGTCAAGGATGGCAAGGTCGAGCGCGTAGCCGTTGATGGCTATGTGATTACCGGTAAGCGCAACGATGGCGACAGCTTCAAGACCATTCGTCCTGCGATCCAGGACAACGGTCTGATCGGCGATCTCGTGGACAACCACGTGGTAGTCGAAGGCAAGCAGCCTGAGCAGCAAAGCATCTGGACTCAACTGCTGGTCGCGAGCTTCCCGATCCTGGTGATCATCGCCGTGTTCATGTTCTTCATGCGGCAGATGCAGGGCGGTGCCGGAGGCAAGGGCGGGCCGATGAGCTTCGGCAAGAGCAAGGCGCGCCTGCTCTCCGAAGACCAGGTGAAAACTACCCTGGCTGACGTTGCCGGTTGCGACGAAGCCAAGGAAGAAGTCGGCGAGCTGGTCGAATTCCTCCGCGATCCGGGCAAGTTCCAGCGTCTGGGCGGCCGCATTCCTCGCGGCGTGCTGATGGTCGGTCCTCCAGGTACCGGTAAAACCTTGCTGGCCAAGGCCATTGCCGGTGAAGCCAAGGTGCCGTTCTTCACCATTTCCGGCTCCGACTTTGTCGAAATGTTCGTAGGTGTCGGTGCGAGCCGTGTTCGCGACATGTTCGAGCAAGCCAAAAAACACGCGCCATGCATCATCTTCATCGATGAAATCGACGCCGTCGGTCGCCACCGTGGTGCCGGCATGGGCGGTGGTCACGATGAGCGCGAGCAGACTCTCAACCAGTTGCTGGTAGAGATGGACGGCTTCGAAATGAATGACGGCATCATCGTCATCGCTGCAACCAACCGTCCGGACGTACTGGACCCGGCGTTGCTGCGTCCGGGCCGTTTCGACCGTCAGGTTGTGGTTGGGCTGCCGGATATCCGCGGTCGCGAGCAAATTCTCAAGGTCCATATGCGTAAAGTGCCAATGGGTGACGACGTCGCTCCGGCCGTGATCGCTCGTGGTACGCCTGGTTTCTCTGGTGCCGACCTTGCCAACCTGGTGAACGAAGCGTCGCTGTTCGCTGCCCGCACCGGCAAGCGCATTGTCGAGATGAAAGAATTCGAACTGGCGAAAGACAAGATCATGATGGGCGCCGAGCGCAAATCCATGGTCATGTCCGAGAAAGAAAAGCAGAACACCGCTTATCACGAAGCAGGCCATGCCATTGTTGGTCGCGTCGTGCCTGAGCATGATCCTGTCTACAAGGTGTCGATTATCCCGCGCGGTCGTGCGCTGGGTGTGACCATGTTCCTGCCGGAAGAAGATCGCTACAGCCTGTCCAAGCGTGCGTTGATCAGCCAGATCTGCTCGCTGTACGGCGGCCGTATCGCTGAAGAGATGACTTTGGGCTTTGACGGTGTCACTACCGGTGCATCCAACGACATCATGCGTGCCAGTCAGATTGCACGGAACATGGTGACCAAGTGGGGGCTGTCGGAGAAACTCGGTCCGTTGATGTACGCCGAAGAAGAGGGCGAAGTGTTCCTCGGTCGCGGCGGCGGTGGTCAGAGTGCAAGCTTCTCCGGTGAGACAGCCAAGCTGATCGACTCCGAAGTACGCAGCATCATTGACCAGTGCTATGGCACGGCCAAACAGATCCTCACGGATAACCGTGACAAGCTCGACGCCATGGCTGATGCCCTGATGAAGTACGAAACGATCGATGCCGATCAGATCGACGACATCATGGCGGGTCGTACGCCTCGCGAACCTCGCGACTGGTCGGGCGGCACCGGTACCTCCGGAACGCCTCCGGTGGTACAGGATGAGCGTCCGGAAACACCGATCGGCGGTCCGGCTGCTGACGTTTAAGGTTTGAAATGACTTCTGTTCAGTCCTCAACCCGGTTGCCTTGCGGCAACCGGGTTCTTGATTTGGCCCAGACGCATGTCATGGGCATTCTCAATGTTACCCCTGATTCCTTTTCCGATGGCGGCCAATACAGCCAGCTCGATGCGGCCTTGCGCCACGCCGAAGCCATGGTGCTGGCCGGCGCGACGCTGATTGATGTCGGTGGTGAGTCGACCCGGCCCGGTGCCAGGGCGGTTTCGCCGCTCGAAGAGCTGGAGCGCGTAGCGCCAATTGTCGAGCGCATCAACCGCGAGCTGGATGTGATTATCTCGGTCGATACCTCCACGCCAGCGGTCATGCGTGAATCGGCGCGGCTGGGTGCGGGTTTGATCAATGACGTTCGTTCGTTGCGTCGAGAGGGTGCTCTGGATGCGGCGGGCGC